>MEOQ01000015.1 GCA_001769275.1 Bacteroidetes bacterium GWF2_43_63
CTGCCGGCGCAATTGAAACAGAAATAAGCAAAATCAAGGAACGAATCAGCAGTTTGCAGGATAAGCTGGCCGATAATCAGATTGGTATTTCAGATTACAGTTCAGCGAAACAAAGGTATGATGCGCAGTTGAGAGAATTACAGCAGAAATTGGGCAATATGGTTCAACTGAACAAGAATATTTATGATCAATTGACAAGCAGTTTTTCATTTCTGAAAGATTTACCGTCCCGATTTCGGGATGCAGGACTGGAAGCGCAACAGCGAATAATAGGTTCGATATTTCCCGGAAAGTTGTTTTTTTCAGAAAATAAAGTTCGAACCTCCAAAGTGAACGAAGTAGTGACTCTGTTTGCCAGTATCGGCGCACCATTCGGGAGAAATAAAAAAGGACGTTTCTGCGAAAAAGCAGAAACGTCCTTTGAGGTGATCCAGCTGGGATTCGAACCCAGGACCCCATCCTTAAAAGGGATGTGCTCTACCTGCTGAGCTACTGAATCCTTTCGTTTTGGGAGTGCAAAGATATAAAAAATTTTAATCGACCAAAATATTTTTGAAAAAGACGCAAAAAATGTTGGATTTATTTTTCAACACGCTATGTTTATGAACTTTCATCGGCTGATCACTGTTCACTTAAATATAAATTGTATAATTGCAGAAATTTGAGACCGGATGAGTTTGAAAGGTAAAGTAGTGATTGTTACTGGTGCTTCTTCAGGAATAGGGGAGGCTTTGAGCCGTCAGCTGATGAAAGGCGGGGCCAGACTTGTTATGGCGGCGCGCAATGATGAGAAAATGAAAGCCATTGCGGCTGAATTTCCTGATGCCGACGTATTGGTGGTGAAAGCCGATGTGAGTCGCCGTGAAGATTGCGCAAGAATGATTTCTGAGACCGTGAGCCGATTTGGAGGCATTGATGTGTTGATCAACAATGCTGGCATGAGTATGCGGGCTATTTTCGAAGATCTGGACTTGAATGTGATTGATCAGCTTATGAATGTAAATTTCTGGGGAACAGTCTTTTGCACACGCGAAGCCATTCCGCATTTGTTGAAATCAAAAGGCAGTGTGGTGGGAGTCTCTTCCATTGCCGGATTTCAGGGATTGCCCGCGCGAACTGGTTATTCGTCATCAAAATTTGCCATGCATGGCTTTCTGAATACGCTCCGTGTTGAAACGCTGAATCAGGGTTTGCATGTTATGATTGCCTGTCCGGGATTTACCGAGTCGAATATCCGAAATACCGCGCTGACAGCCGATGGAAGTCCGCAAGGCACAACACCGCTCGACGAAAAGCATCTGATGAGTGCTCAAGATGTCGCTAACAGAATTATTCGCGGCATCGAAAAAAGAAAACGCACTTTGGTTATGACAACTCAGGGAAAACTCGTAGTTTTGTTGGGGAAATTTTTCCCCAAGTGGGTTGATAAGATGACTTACAAGACCATGAAAAAAGAAAAAAATTCACCGCTGAAATAAAACCAATAAAATAGATCACTATGGCAACTGAAAAAATCAAAATTCTTCCAATGGAAGGATGCAGTCTGATAAGATTTGGCGCTTCTGAGAATGATGTAATCAATGTCATTGGCGAGCCCGATGAGCGCGAAAATATCGACGACGAGGATTACAACAGCGAAATCTGGTATTACGATGAAAAAGGCGTAACACTCTTTCTCGACGAGATGGAAGATGACGGATTGCTTGTGTCGGGCATCGAATTGGAAAATGACAATTTTGAACTCGAAGGTGTGTCCCTCATTGGAAAAACAATTGATGAGATTAAGGCGCTCGCCGAAAAACTCAAATACGGCGAAGCCGATGTCGAAAAAGAAGAGTGGGGCGAATTCCGTCTTTCATACGAAGACAAGCTGCTCGACTTCTACTTCGATGAGAGCAAAAAGCTCATCAGTGTGAGTCTGGGTATGGAATAACAGTTGTGCGAAGTATACAGCGCTGTGCGAAGTTTTAAAACTTCGCACAACTTACATATACATCGGATGGTGCTTCAGCACAACGTCGCGCAGAAATTCGCGACTTAGATGTGTGTAAATTTCTGTTGTAGTAATGCTCGCGTGTCCAAGCAATTCCTGTACAGCGCGCAGATCGGCACCGTTTTCAACCAGATGCGTTGCAAATGAATGTCTGAATGTATGTGGGCTGATGTTCTTTTTTATTCCTGCTGCTTCGGCCAGTATTTTCACCAGATTGAAGACCGATGCTCGTGTAAGCTGCTTTCCGCGCTGATTTAGGAAAATGAAATGTTCATGACTCCGTACAACAGGAAAAAATACACGACTTTTTTCAATATATAATTTCAATGCTTTTATTGCCTCTTGTCCGATGGGGACCAATCTTTCCTTGTTTCCTTTTCCGATCACACGAATGAATTCATCATCAAAATAAAGGTCGGCAAATGAAAGATTCACCAGTTCCGTCACTCGAAGACCGCATGCATACAAGGTTTCAATGATGGCTTTGTTGCGGTGCCCGTCAGCTTTTGAAAGATCAATGCATGTAAGCATTTTTTCAATTTCTTCAAGCGAAAGCACTGTCGGCAAATGTTTTCCAAGGCGCGGCAGCTCAATCAATTCTGTTGGATTTCCATTGGTGATGCCATCCATAAAACAGAAAGCAAAATACGATTTGAGTCCTGAAATAATGCGCGCCTGTGAACTTGGTGCCAGCGAAATATCACTCAGCCATTGCACAAAGGAATGAATATCATTTTTATTGATGTCGCGCAGTGGTTTATTCGAAGCTATTTGCTCGTTCCAGCGCATGAACAGGCCGACATCGTGAATATAAGCTTCTATCGAATGCTCAGACAGCGACTTTTCAAGCATCAGAAAAGTGGAGAAACTTCTCAGTACCGGATCAGTAATATTACGCGTTTTCATGCAGCAGTTTCTGTAATGCAAGCATCTCGTCGCGATGATGAGCCGCAGTGATGAAATCTAAATCCTTCGCGGCTTTTTCCATCTCTTTCTTTACTACAACAATTCGTTTCTTTAGTGCATCCTTCGACATGTAGGGCACAAGCGGATCTGCAGCGAGTTTCATGTCTTCCGGCTCAACATAATATTTCATTCCGACTTTGCGCGTTCCTTCGAAACCATCTCCCAGAGCTTTATGGACAGTGACCGGCGTAATGTTGTTTACCTTATTGTACTCAAGTTGTTTGGCCCTTCGTCTGTCTGTCTCCGCAATCATTTTCTGCATCGAATTCGTGGTTTTCATTGCATATAGAATCACACGACTTTTAATGTTGCGGGCCGCACGGCCTGCTGTCTGAATGAGACTTCGTTCATTGCGGAGAAACCCTTCTTTGTCTGCATCAAGAATGGCTACCAGTGTGACTTCCGGAAGATCAAGTCCTTCACGTAAAAGATTTACACCTACTACAACTTTAATATCTCCTCGCCGCAATTCCTGCAAAATGTCAATCCGGTCAAAAGTATCAACATCGCTGTGAATATATTTGCAGGGAATATTCAGCTCGAACATATATTTTGTAAGCTCTTCGGCCATACGCTTGGTCAGCGTTGTCACAAGTGTACGTTCATCATTTTCGATCTGAATCTTCACTTCATTGAGCAAATCATCCACCTGATTCACCGAAGGCCGCACCAACACTCTGGGATCAGGAATTCCGGTCGGACGGATAACCTGTTCGATGTAGGCGCCTTCGCATTTCATAAACTCATAATCAGCGGGCGTTGCCGAAACAAAAATAGTTTGATTCAGCAAAGCCTCAAACTCATCAAATTTCAATGGTCGGTTGTCCATGGCCGATGCCAGGCGAAATCCGAAATCAACGAGAACTTGTTTACGAGAGCGGTCACCACCATACATACCACGCACCTGCGGGATGGTTGCATGACTTTCATCAACAACCAGAAGAAAATCATCCGGAAAGTAATCCATCAGACAATAAGGTCTGGAGCCGGGTTTACGGCCATCGAAGTAACGCGAATAATTTTCAATCCCGGAACAATAGCCAAGTTCCTTCATCATCTCAAGATCATAATTCACGCGATCTTCAAGACGCTTGGCTTCAATATCTTTTCCTATTTGTCGCAGAAAATCGCACTGACCGCCAAGATCAACATATATCTCGTTCAGCGCAGAAGCAAGTTTATCCCGGGTAGTCATAAAAATGCTGGCTGGGAAAATTCGCAGCGCATCCATTTTTTCTCCACTTCGGCCGGTTACAGGATCAAACGATGAAATGGTCTCTATTTCATTATCGAAAAAAATGATGCGATAAGCAGTGTCGGCATAAGCAGGATAAACATCCAGAGTGTCGCCTTTAAGCCTGAAATTTCCTCGTTTCAACTCAATGTCATTGCGCGAATACAAAGCTTCTACGAGCGCATTGATAACAAATTTCACCGACTTCTTTTCACCGGTTTCAATCTCCAGTACATGCGTTGAAAAGTCTTGTGGATTACCGATACCGTAAATGCACGAAACCGATGAAACCACAATTACATCTCGTCTTCCGCTCAGCAAAGAGGATGTGGCGCTCAGTCGAAATTTCTCAATTTCCTCGTTTATACTAAGATCTTTTTCAATATAAGTATCCGAAATCGGAAGATATGCTTCAGGCTGATAATAATCGTAGTAGGAAACAAAATATTCAACGGCGTTCTCCGGAAAGAATTGCTTGAACTCAGAATATAACTGGGCTGCGAGCGTTTTGTTATGACTAAGCACGAGTGTTGGCCTGTTCACATTGGCCACCACATTGGCGATGGTGAAAGTTTTCCCCGATCCGGTCACGCCCAGTAAGGTCTGAAATGGCTCTCCGTCATTAAGTCCATTGGTCAGCTGACGAATGGCTTCGGGTTGGTCGCCAGTCGGGACAAAGTCGCTTATGAGTTCAAAATTTTTCATTTCTGATTTCTTCTGAATCTGCCACTGATGGGAAAATGATCACTGTAATGTCTTCCAAAGACTTTAAATTCGGCTGATTCAAAGCCATCTGGATAGAAAATATAATCAATCCGATACGAAGGAAATGGGCCGTTGTATGTTTTGCCCATGCCTCGGCTGCCACTCTCGAGAAAGGCATCTTTTAATTCACCACGCAATTTTCGATATGAATAAGAAACAGGTGTGTCATTAAAATCACCGGCCAGAAATACCGGATAATTACAGGAATCGATGTGGGCAGCGAGTATTTCAACCTGCTTCGAACGGGCTACAAATGCGCGTTTCAGCTTGCGGGCTGTTGATTTCGATTTCACCTGGATTTCGCCATTGTCATCTCCATTTTCATCAAAAAGACTCTCTTCATTTTCGGTAAAACCAATCGATTGCAAGTGAACATTATAAACTCTTACAGTATCATCATTCACTTTCAGGTCGCACCACAGTGCAAAAATATTACGTGCAGTATTATCCGGTGTGCGCACTACGCCTTGATTGAGCAGCGGAAACTTTGTAAATGTAATCAGACTCAGGTAAGTGTCGGTGGTTGAATCAGCATACAACGAAGTCGCGTAATTGTTGAATTGGCCAGCTTGCATGAATGGTTCGCAATTTTTCCCCGTGTATTTTTCACGCAGATAAAATTCCTGAAAGCAGGCTACATCAGGGCTTTCGGATTGTATTACATCAAGCAGCGAATCAATTGTAATGATACCGGTTGTATCGTAAATACCCATCAAATGGACGTTCTGGGATAGCAGCGTGATGTCCGTTTCATTTTTAGAGAATGCATTGGAAGTTGGAGTAACTTTCAAGGTATGTTTACATGGGCCGATTCCACAAATAAAAACCAGCACCGGAAACATTGCTTTTTTAAAGCTGAATAAAAGCATGATACCAGCCATTATCAGTGTCAGCAGCGCGATGTAGGGGTAGGCGAGTCCGAAGAATGACGGAATCCAGAGGTTGGATGGATTGAATAAAGGCGAAATGATGGCAATGAGTAAAATGAAAGACATTGCAAGCGTTGCTATCCAGAGGATACGCTCAAAAATGCCGGTTCGTTTTGTTGCTGCCTGTGCCATTTATTTTTATATAGTACAAAAATAGTAATATTTCATACCCCTCGAAGGGTTTCAAACCCTTCGAGGGGTAATTATTAATCCAGCAAATCCGGCCGGCGTTTCCTGGTGCGCTCAAGCGATTGTTGCTGGCGCCATTCGCGAATGTTTTTTTCATGGCCCGACATTAAAACATCCGGCACTTTCAAACCGCGGAATTCCGAAGGGCGTGTATAGACTGGTGCTGAGAGCAGTCCGTCCTGAAACGAATCGCTGAGTGCTGAAGTTTCATCGTTAAGTGCGCCCGGAATCAGACGAATGATTGCATCAGCTACAACACAGGCTGCAAGCTCACCGCCGCTCAGTACATAGTCGCCGATGGAGATTTCGCTGGTAATAAAATGTTCGCGCACCCGTTCGTCAAGCCCTTTGTAGTGGCCGCAAAGCAGAATAATATTCTCATTCATGCTCAGTCGGTTGGCTATGGATTGCGAAAATTTTTCTCCGTCAGGAGTCATAAAAATAATTTCATCATATTTTCTGACAGCAGTCAATGATTCAATGGCATCTACCACTGGTTCAGCCATCATGACCATTCCGGCGCCGCCCCCAAACTGATAGTCATCGACCCGCAGATGTTTGTCTTTCGAAAAATCGCGGATGTTGTGAATATGAATTTCGACCAGACCTTTTGCAACCGCCCTTTTTACAATGGACTCGGCAAAAGGTCCGGTGAACATTTCGGGGAATAATGTGAGAATATCGATGCGCATAATCAGGACAAAAGATAATAGTAAAAAGACAAAAGTCGAAAGACAAGATAAAAGACAAAAGTAGGAAGATAAAAGGAGAATGGCAAAAAAAGCACAAGGTTCAACCCGCAACGCATACGGCATGGCCAAGCTTTGCTCTCACCCTCGCCTTGTCCGCCGCGGCGGATTTGTTTCCGACCTTCCAGAGTGACGACTGCGTCACGTTTCACGTGAAGTCTCCTGGAAGAGTCGGAGAAATGAAGCACAAGCCTTAACCCCGCTGTCATTCAGAGACCACCAGCAAAACGCGTTTTGCAACCTGTCACGATAGCTATCGTGAAAAAAATGACACAAAAGCTGCTGTCACGCTGAGCCCCGCCGCTGTCATGCTGAGCGGAGTCGAAGCACGAACAGCGGGATAAACTCCGTCGAAGTGTCGGCAGCGAAAATCAACAAAAAATAAGTCTGTAGTATAGGATCAGATCCCGGCTCGGAGACCGGGAACTTCAGTAGACTTGTTTGTTGATTTTCAGAATTTTAAGCACTTGTGTCATTAGCAGTGTTTGAAGAACAGACTTTTAAACATCAGACTTCAAATGTATCGAAGAACGACAGCGGGGTTTAACAAGTCGCACTTTCCTGCCCGCTGCGAAGCTGGCGGGGATACGATGAAAACTCCTGAAGCATAATGCTGAATAGTTCATCACTCAGTGTGACAGATGTTTTTTGGGCCTGCTGTCTCCTTCGATATGTCGCATGCTGTTTTTTGTAAAGCGCTATGGGAGCGACTTCCGATAGCTATCGGAACAGAATGACAGCAGGTTATGATCGGACGCTAAAATGTCGGGAAAGATATTGCCACTAACAATCCAACGCAGAGAGATTGCTTCACGTGAAACGTGACACAGTCGCAATGCACTCAGGTTGGATTGACGCCTGTAACGAAAAAGAACACAAGTTTCAGAAAATCACGATAATAATCGGATATTGTTTATATTTGAACCTCAATATTATGAAGTCAGGAATATTTATATTATTACAACTCATATTTTTTACTTGTTTTGCACAGCAATACAGCTATCGCCATTACACCATATTTGACGGATTGCCGCAGAATCAGGTGACACGTGTTTATCAACGAGGCGACGGCATACTATTTTATTCCACAAAAGGTGAAGCTGGTGGATTTGATGGAAACAGGTTCCGTAATTACAAGGATAAATATATTTCTGAATCCGCTCTTCAGGGTTTTTTGGGCGTTGGGAAGAGTATTTATTGGTACACTCAGAAAGCACTTGTCAGGTTTGAAAGCAAGCAGTCATATTTGATTGCCTCTTTTGATTCAATCCCGATTCACAGCATAAAGCTCAATGTAAGACTAAAAGAAGTTTATGTCATTTTCGAATCGGCATTCATGGTTTTTAAGCCTGGGTGCAAAACTTTTATTTACAAAAATGATAGTTTGAAATGGCTCTCCGACGTTGACCGGATTCCAGGAAGCAGCGACTTTTTATTATCTACCTTTAGTGGCATTCATCGCCTCAATAAAAGGAAGGAGCTGACAAAACTTATTGAAGGACAAGGAGCCCAAATACTTTCATTCAGGAACAAATTAATTTTTCAATTCATAAGAGAAGAGGGTAAATACCCGGAGTTTGGCGGAATTTATTCCTATGATGGAGAAGAATTGCAAAAGATTTACGCTTTCGGAAATAATGTTCCGGGAGGAGTTCTGACTAAAACTGCAAACGATCAGATGATTTTTGTCCAGAATAATTCAACGTGGATCCGCATTGATACCAGCGGGCACGTTGTTGACAGCGATTCTATTCCGGATGTAATCCTCACCGATATCATTGAAGACAGCAACGGCCATTTATTTATTGGGTCAGAAAACGGCTTGTGGCATCAGCAATCATATGCTTTCCGTAATTACGACTGGCGTTCCACCATGCCCCGATATGTATGGAGTATATTTGAAGACAAGGATTCCTCACTGGTTTTTGCAACCTATCACGGACAGCTTTTTAAAATGAAAAACAACATTCTTTCCGAAGTGAAAGGATATCGTGAATCGATGGCAGCCAACGAAGTTTTTTATATGCAGGGGTTTTGCAATTCGCTTGGACAATGGATGATTCCTACCAACTACCGAATCTTCGTTTACGACCACGGGAAAGTAAAATTTCTGCCGCTGTTGCATGAAGGAAATTTCAGCACTTGTCTGGCCACCTACGAAGATGCTGCAAATCACACCGTGTATTTCGGCACTACAAATGGCTTATTTATATATGACCTTATTTCAGAAGTGCTAAAACGAATCGATACAAAAGGCGGCAATACGCTGGCCATTGAAAAAGACAAGCACGGGCATTTATGGATTTGCACGAATAAAAATGTGCTGTTGCTGAAAAATGATTCTTCATTTAATGTCGATGAGAGTCCGGTAAACACTGGAGTTATATCATGTCGTAAAGACCCGCAAGGTAACATGTGGTATGCAAAAAAGGACGGTTTGTATTTTTATAACTACAAACGTCATTTAAAAATATGCGACGGTCATTTTTATTTTATTTCACTGTGGAAGAACAGTAAAATTATTGCCGGCGGAATTGAAGGAATTACCGTAATTGATCTTAAAAAACTCTATAATCACAATCGCTCAGCCCTTCAAACATTCGACAGATTCAATGGATTCATTGGAATTGAATGTGGTCAGAATGGAACATTGATCGATTCGCGCGGCAATGTGTGGATACCAACATCGGAAAGCGTGGTGCAATTTAAGCCTGAGCGTGCGATGTACGATACGAATGCGCCCATGCCCTATTTTGTATCGTTTGAGTATAGTTCAATAGATCTGCTTTGGAAAGAAATAAGCATTCCCTGGCTGCGCGATGATATATTGTTTGAGTTGGAGCCTAAACGAAACAACATCCGGATTGTTTTCGATGGGCTTGATTATATCAGCAGGGAGCGCATCACTTTTCGCTATCGCTTACTTGGATACAGCGATATTTGGAAAGAGTCCAAAAGTAATGAAGCTGTTTTTACAAATCTTAGCCCGGGAAATTACAAATTTGAATTGTTAGTGGCCAACGAAAACGGCTACTGGAGCAAAACTCCAAGGGTGCTGTTATTCCGGATTAAACCCGCATTGGTTCAGACAATTGGTTTTAAAATTTTTATTATTCTGCTGAACCTTGCAATTATAGTTGGAATCGTTTTTCTCATAATGCGAAAAAAGCAAATCAGGAAAGACAAGGAAAAAGAAGTCGAGCGGGAACTGGTTGCCATGCAGGTAAAGACCATCAATGCGCAGCTTGATCCTCATTTCATTTTCAACACCATCACCGCCATTGGCAGCGAAGTGCAGGAAAAAAATCACGACAAAGCCTATGCTTACTTTGTAAAAGTATCGCAATTATTACGGAATTCATTAAAAAACTCTGATAAAATTACCCGTACGCTCGATGAAGAAATGCAATTTGTTTCAAATTATCTAAGCTTACAGAAATTCAGATTCGAAGACAGGTTCAGCTACGACATTTTCATTGATCCTAATGTGAATCTTCAGATCACGGTCCCAAAAATGTGTGTTCAGATTTTTGTTGAGAATGCCATGAAGCATGGAATAGAGCAGCTTGCAAGTGGTGGATTACTCAAAATTTCTATCAGTAAAAATGAAAAGGGCAATATCTTTATGATCGAAGACAATGGAATTGGTCGTGAAGCTTCGGCGAGATTAGTCACACATTCCAATGGTCTTGGACTGCAGGTTTTCAAAGAGTTTTTTGAAATAATGAATCGATATAATATCGAGATTGCATCATTTGTAATTCATGATTTGTTTGATGAAAAGGGAAAAGCAATCGGCACACGCGTTGAGCTTTTTATACCCGACGATTATTCGTATGTGATTCAATAAAACTTTGGGCACGCGCCAGGACTCAAAATTGCGTTTAGCGTCAAAAACAATTTTCCATGCGAAGCTCCTTTGAAAACATCACAAAGCAACAACCTGCTTATAGACCTCCAACGTTTGGGTAAGAATTCCACGAACTGCTTTATCGTTTGTAGAATAGCCGCTGGTGCGGGTTGTGACTTGTCTCAGTACCAGGACGTCGACCCCTTGTTCTGATGAAAATTCTTTAAGCATATTCTGAGTGCGGAGTTGAATTTTTGAGAATTTATTTTTCAATTCAAACTCAGGTTTAAAAATCAACACCGTATAAAAATATGGAAAATCAGTCGCGCCGACTTTATTGATGGAAAGTTGGCCATAGCATCCAAGAAAGGCTTCAGGAGAGCCATCCATGGTGAGTTTTAGTTTCACTTCTTTTGGATACATGGCTTTTGTTTTAGCATTTTCGGCCAGCAAAGTCAGGTATCCAACTTTTATTGATTTGTTCAGTTCAGTTACTATGTCGGCAGCTTTCATGCAATTTTTTGCGTAAATTAAAACTCTTGAAGCCATGTCGTAACGTCTGAAACCAGATAAAAAATGCGGAATGAACAGTATCAGAAAATTGCCACCGAAGAAAGATACGTTCTGATCGTTTTCTTCTATGCCAATAATTACAATAAAAAAACCGACCACCAATACAACAAAAAACAGCAGCCCTCCCAAACACGAAGTCACCTCAAAACCGCTTCTGTCCCAGCGTCTGAGCTTTCGGTCCATGCTGATTATTTCTTCAATCTGTTGTCTGGTCGATGATTTCCATTCTGTGTTGTGATGAAATCGTTCTATATGAAGGCGCGAATCGACGCCTTTATTCAGCATGAGAAGCGATGCACATGCTATCAGAACGGCGCCAGCAAGGAAGTTTCCGGTGACAAGCTGAAGCACAATTCCACCCCCAAAGATGGCAATAAAAAGAATCACCCGAAGCGAATTCGACATGCGCGGAAAAAAATGGAAAAATAGTTTTTTCATAGGACAGCTTGTGTTATGTTCGATTTCCGTGGCTTTAGCAAACGACTGTCATGGTTGCAATCGACACGATAAAACAGGGGACAGGCACCCTGACAGATTGCCAGACTATCGCACTCCGTGCAGATTTCAGGTGCTGATTTTTTATTTCTTATTTCGGTTGAACGATCCGAAAACCAGATGGAATTGAAGTCGTGTGTAAGCAAATTTCCAAGTGGTTCATTCCATGAAGAGCATGGTAAAATATTTCCACCCGGATCCACCGACAGCAATCCATCGCAGGCAGCGCAACCTTTGTTGCCAAGCCCTTCCGTAATTGTATTAAAAATGCAAAGCGGAGTGGGTGAGTACCACATGAATTCAATTTTCCGCTTTGCTGCAGCAGCATTTACGGACCGGATTATTTCGCCTGCTTCCGAATACTGCAGCAGGTGCATTTCGTTTGCCAGTGCGCTTCCTGTAGGAATGATCAGATTCATGCTGAAGCGCTCTGCCTTGAGTTGTTGTTTTAGAAACTGAGGTAATTCAGCTGCTTCATGCATATTTTGTTTCGAAAGTGTGGTATTTGTATGCGTGCGGATATTGTTAGAATTCAGCACTGCAACAGCGTTTAATGCATTTGCAAAACTACCCGGAATGCCTGTAATACTTTCATGTGTACTTTGAGTGGTACCTTCCAGACTTATTTGTGCGGAGTCAAGTCCTGATCTTTTAAACTCGGCAGCCATGCTTTCATCGATTAAAAAACCATTGCTGATGAGATTTACGCGCATATCCAAACTTTTAGCATAAGCAATTAATGCCGGAAGATCTGCTCGCAAAGTGGGCTCACCACCTGTAAAGCTGATTGAAGGAACTTTGGCCTGGTAGCGGATTTTTTGAATGATTTGTTTGATTTCATCAGAACTCAAATCGTGCGAATCGGTGGTGCAATCATGATTTATACCGGCATAGCAAAACGAACAACGCAGATTGCATTTTCCGGTAACAGCAACTTCACTCAAAACCGGAAGTGACGTGAAAGGAGCTTCGAATGCGGACTTCACAACAGCCTGATTTTGTGTCCAGAGGTCAAGATTGCCTTCCAGCGATGATTTTACAGCATTCAGAAATGAAAGCAATTCAGTTAGCTGAACTTCGTTTTTCCCGATTTGAGTGAGCAACCCATCAATGCTGTATCCATTTAATAGTCTGTGCAAAATCAATGCACCCGAAGGATTGAGCTTCTGTACATGGTTGGGCTTTTTGATCAGCATATTATCATCTAGTCGTACCTCAATATAAGGCCGCACATTGGCGATGAATTCTTTAACCCAAATAAAACGCTGATCCATATTCGTCAGTTATTAATGTGAACCACCGCTTACGCAGGCGCTGTGACAAGCCGAATGACATGCACTGTGACAGGCTGAGTGACAAGCACTGTGGCACGCGCTGTGGCATGCATCGTGGCAGGCCGCATGACAAGCGTTGATATCCGGAATAATGTCCGAATGAATGCTGTTGTAAACCACATGATCGGTATTGACCGGAAAATACTGCTCATAATGCGTCGGATTCATCACTCCGCGATAAGTGAAGTATGGATGATAATACATATAATAGCGATTCCACGTGTTGTAGAGCGGATCAGATTTATCCTCCATAAAAATCTGCTGCGAAGGATTTGACTTTTCATAATCATCCGTTTTCGATTGAATGAGTTCACTGTAGTATTTTTTCGTGGCCTCGACATCGGCATCCCAGGCCTTTTCACGAATGTTGGCTATAGCTTTATTCATGATTGCATTCAGCTCTTCCTGCGAAAAAACGCCATCATCGCTGAGCGCATTGAAAAATAATTCTTCATAATCATTGTCAAACGCAAGCGGTTTATCAATGATTTGCACAGTGAGCGGATCATTTTTCAACACTTTTAAATATTGTTGTGATTCGAAAGCTGCAAGCATTGAACTGAAAATTTTCTTGATTGGAAACTCAAGATAGAAGGCGATTTCAACATAATTCAGATTGTCACAGATTTTTCCGGGAATGCTGTAAGTAGCCATTTCTATTTTGGGCGGAATCCAGTTTAGTTTGTCCCAGCCAAGACTTTCTGCATTGTCCCTTGCATTTGCAAGTCCTTTGTTTTTAAAAATGAAATACAATGCAAAAATCAGAAGCAGCACCAATGCAAGAACTCCCAGCGTTTGCGGATTGATGGCTTCAAAGCTGGGAGAATAATCATTGTAATTGTAATAACCGTCTGTATTGTCAGTTGCAGCGTCGTCTGAAACCAGTTGGTATGGCTTCACTTGCGTTGAATCGAACCAATTCGCAGGCATGTAAATTTGCACTCTTGGCGAGAAACTGTATTCAGGAGAATTTTTATTTACAAGCATCAACAAGCGACCGGCTTCTTTGATCTGGAAATCGATTTCATAACTTTCGTTCATCCACTTCTCGGTCATGATGAGACTGTCGGCATACACCCGCTCGCGCACATTTGTAGCAAAATCAGGTTTAAAAGGGGTTAAAATTTTCAGCGTGTAATGATCCATGCCGGTGGCATCGGAATCCCATTCAGTAGGCGCCCAATCAAAGAAAATAAGATTTTTTCCATCAGCAGAAGTAGTAGTTCCCAAATAACCTGCTGATGCAAAATCGGTTTCAAACCAGAAAAAGTAGGTCACAAAACCGCTTCCAACGCCCTTTCCATCTGCCAGAATGATATCGTATTTTCCGTCACCCATGTTGGTTATTGATAGACCGTAGTTATTTCCGCGGCTGTCAACCGCATAATTTTTATCGGAGAATGACGAGATTTTCAGGCGGTCGAGGCCGCTGAAATAGAAGCCATGCAATTCGCCTTCAACCACAGTGTAGCGGACGCAATAGCCAATTACAGCTTTGCCATTGGCTTGCAGGTCAACCGTACATTCAATAAAATTGACATTTCCGGTTCCGGCAAAAAGCTGAGCGGCAAATAAAAACAGCAGAAGCGAAATTTTAAATTTCCTCAGATTCATGGATTATTTCTTTGAAGCAAAAATATGATTTTTCAGGATGATATTTCAAGAATTAATATTTATATATTTGCTGTTGGCGAAAATAAATAAACAGATCGATGTTAAAGGTAATTCTGGTTGATGATGAAGCCAAAGCTCGCAGAAGTCTGGCTCTGTTGCTTGAGAAAATCGGCAACGTTCAGGTTATTGCCGAAGCATCCGATGCCCAGGAAGGAATCAGAGCTATAGCGATGAATCAACCGGACATAGTTTTTCTGGATGTGAAAATGCCCGGCATGAGCGGGTTTGACATGCTAGACTCTATTGACAAAATTGTTTTGCGCGAATTTGGAGTGATTTTTCTTACTGCCTATGATGAATTTGCCATCCGCGCAATAAAATATTCGGCATTTGACTATTTGTTGAAACCGGTTGATGAAGCAGAACTCAGAGAAACAATCGATCGGTATTTGTCCAATAATCATCCATTGCAGGATTATGATGCGTTGAAGACCGCGCTGAATCAAAATACCAAGATTAGAATCCGCACTGCTCTTGGCTTTGAATATATCAATGCGATGGATGTTATTTACATAGAAGGCGACGGAAATTACTCCAAATTTGTTCTATCGAAAGACGACATACGGACTGTGAGCCGGACATTGAAAGACATTAGCAGTGAATTGCCGGAAGAATTCCTGAGGATCCATAAAAAATACTATATTAATAAGAGTTATTTAGTTTCTTTAAACCGGTTTGATCATGAATGTTTGCTTGAAAAAGACTCAGTTCAATTTAGAGTTCCTGTTTCAGTCAGGATGATGAAGAATGTTCGCTAGTTATAGTAATACGTATTGAATAATATAGATTTTTAGATTATTGATTCAAATATAATGTTAATATTTGACGCTTACAGCTATTAAGTATACGAATACTAAAAACATGATGCGTAAGTATTGACATTTCTAAATTTCTGATTAATTTTACAGCACTGATTCTCTCACAGATCGCTATTAAAATAGTGTATTTGGAATAAGTGGAGAAATTTACTTATATCCTGATTCTGATAGTTTATAAAGTTTACACCTCCGGGGCGCAAGTTTCGGAGGTTTTATTTTGCCATATTCCGATTATAAAATCATCGTATCTTTGAAAAAAATTCAGAGACAATGATACAGTGGTACGATGAACTTCCTTTTGCAATTACAGTGTCGGACAGGGAAGGCAATATAGTTTACATGAACAACCGATCAGCTGCGACATTTGAAAAATATGGCGGCAGAAATTTACTTGGGAAATCGCTGTTTGGCTGCCATCCGCAGCAGGCATCGGATAAAATAAGGGAAATGATGCTGAGTCATGAAACCAATGCATATACAATTGAAAAAGAAGGCGTGAAAAAGATGATTTATCAGAGTCCCTGGTACGAGAACGGAGAAGTTGCCGGCTTAATAGAATTATCGCTTGTGCTGCCCGAAAAGATGCCTCATTTTGTGAGAAAATAAACGAGGACTTCTCAAAACGAAGTCTTCTCCAAAAACAACATTCCACCGTCCGATGCGACGAAGGAGCTGAAGGACATGGAACCGTTGTTTTTGCTATTGTTACGACGGTTCCGGCTTAAAAGCATGGAAGAATTCCCTATCATCGGCCGGAACGGTGGAATGTCGTAGCAAACCGTTATTTTGATATTTTATCGCTTAAAAAAAATGACGAAGCAAATCACTTCGTCATTTAAACTTTCTTGTTTAAGATTTTCTGGAAAATCTGAATGAATTTACTTCAAACTTCTTCTTTCCTTGTTTTTCTTGATCGGTCTGAATGCACGGATTGTTCATGATTTACGAATGTGTCTTCACTTCATCCTTCAAACTTCCTTGTTCCTTGTTCAATATTCTAATAGAGCGTTCTGCTCCTGGTTTTATTCTGAACAATATAGCGAACCATAATTTCAAAGCCACCTTTACCGCTGGTTGCATTGGCAAGTTTGGAAACATTGATATCGTAGCTCAAACCGAAAGCCAGATCATTAAGTTCTATTAAAGCATGAGCAATTACTGCATCACCAGTGCGAAAATGACCACCCAGCGACAGATAAGCATCGTTGATGAATCCGGTGTATTTTGATTGTTCACGCAGTGTGTAGCGCGCCATTAGTCCAGGCACAATTTCTTTCTGTGTGCCCTGTACCTGTACAAGAACGGTCGGAATGAGTGAAGTATTGGTCCCGCCAAGTCCAATCTGAGCTTTGCCATGAGCAGAAATGCGCATTCCAAGCTTTTCGTCGGAGTTTCCAAAAAATTCAAATGACGGCTGATTAACATGACTCACCGAAAAACCAGCATTCGCCTTCAGTCCATCATTCGATGACATATTTGTTGAATTGTGAATCATCGACCAATTCATTCCAAATCCAAAGTCAGCATAGGTAAATGACTGAAAAGCAAAAGTCTCATTACTTGGCAGGGCACCATCATAGCCCGAAACGCCGTCGTACTGATTGTCCCACATCATTCCACCCTGATCGATTGACCTTTGTCCAAAGCCGCCATACAAACCTGCAGAAAGCAATTGCTCGTCGCTGATGCGCAGATGATAGGCGATATTGAGATTGCCAATCAGGTTACTGAAATTGAGATCACCGGCCACATCATTAAAAACATTGACGCCCAGAGCCAGAAATCCGCTTTTACCTGCAGCGTTTGAAGTAACGGGTGCATCGTATGAAATGGCATACGTATTATATGCATTTCCAATCGAACGCCATTGATTTTTGTAGTTCAATGCAATCCGGTGTGAGCCGTCGAAAAATCCAGCCAATGACGGGTTCACCATGAGCGGTGCATCGTTGTACTGGCTGAAATGTATATCCTGAGCCGAGACTGATGCAGCGAACAGAACCATAAAAATCCAGTTGATCGTCTTTTTCATTTGGGAGAATTTGTTCAAAATTAATAATTATCTGACAAGTGTAATATTACCGTGAATCTCAGACTGCGAAGCATCGACAAAAGTTGCTTTCACATAAAAGACAAACACTCCCGGGTCGAGTTCATTTCCTTTGTAGGTTCCATCCCAGCCGTAATCCATCGATGCGCTTTCGAAAATCTTTTCTCCCCAGCGGTCATAGATTATGAATGTCAGGTATTCAACACCTTCGCCGCGAACAAAGACTGCATCGTTGTTTCCGTCACCGTTGGGTGAAAAAATGTTGGGTACCCAAACATGAGGAATAAAGCACAAATCATCTGATTCAATGATACTGGCCTGACGAATCCAGCCACAGCTGTTTGCGTCGGTCACTGTAACGCTGAAAACTCCGGGAGTCAGTGCAACAATTGAGTCTGTATTTTCGCTGTTGCTCCACAAAACTGAGTAGGGCAATGTGCCACCGGAAATTTCAACCCAGGCCGCTCCATCGTTGAGATCTATACAGGTTTCATCGGTTGAGAAAATGTTTACAACAGGCGTTTCATAAATGGAAATGCTGGTCGTATCAGCATCGCCACATGATCCCGAAATGGTGTAAATAATTTCGTGATTGCCTTCGCCTGCCGTTGCCGGATTGAAAGTTCCTGCTGCAGCATTGGTTATTCCAGTGCCGCTCCAGGAGCCACCTGCATCGACGGAGGTCAGATTAAGCGCACTTTCATTATCACAGAAAGGACCTGCAGCACTTATTGTAGCATTGGCAACAGCAATAACAGTTACCGGAATCGAGGCCGTATCGCCGCAAGCGCCAACAATTCCATAAGTGATTGAATGTGTGCCAACTCCTGCTGTAGCAGGATCAAATGTTCCTGTTGAAGTGTTCGTTATTCCGGTTCCGCTCCAAATACCACCTGCATCTGCAGCATTCATATTAATGGCAGCATCAAGTATACAGAAAGGACCTGCCGCAGCAATGGTCGCATCGGCGCTTTGTGTTACATTGATGGTGACAGTATCCGCATCGCCGCAATTGCCGGAGATATTATAAATAATTTCGTACGAACCGGCACCTGCTACTCCCGGATTGAATGTGCCATTTGTTGTATTGGTTATTCCAGTTCCGCTCCATAAGCCACCTGGATCACTTGCAGAAAGGTTTACAGCAGCATCGGCCGAACAAAAACCGGGTGCAGAAATGATGGTTGCGTCGGCCCAGGGCTGCACCGTTACCTGGATATTATCGGTTGCCGGACAAAGGCCACCATTGGTAACGGTAACTGAATAGTTTGCGCTTGAAGCAACCGTAATCGTTTGAGTGATTGCAAAATTCGACCAAAGATATCCGTTGCCGGATGTTCCGGCGTCAAGTATCAGTGATTCGCCCTGACAGATGGTAGTATCGGCTCCCAGATTGACAACCGGCACTGCAACAACATTAATATTAATGGCATCGGATGCGGTGCAGGTGCCTGCAGACACAGTGACACTGTAGGAAGCGCCGGTATTAACCGTAATTGACTGACTGCTGCTGCCCGTACTCCATGTGTAGGATGTAAAACCGGGGCCGGCATTGAGTGTGACACTTGAACCACTGCAGATGGTAGAGTCATTGCCCAGATTGATTATTGGTGCACCGCGCGTGAGTCCGTAGGGCAGCTGACTGAAATTATTCCATCCAATTATGGCGGCGTGACTAAGCGGAATGCCAGAAACAATTGAAGCGCCAGCCATATTGTACCATTCTGTTGATGGTGCTGTGTACCAGTTTCCAAGACTTTCCCAGATGCCATCAGCTGTTTGGTCATAATAAACATTCATGTTTACAGCATCTGTACCTGCGGTTCGATTAATCTGATGATAGAAAAACGGATTAACCAAACAAATGACTGCTTCTTTCATCGTGCGGTCATAGCCTTCAGAAGTTGCATCCAAATTGGCCATGCGAACAACATAGGTGTTTGCAGCTGCCGAAGCGGGGGTCAATTCAACAGGTCTGTAGCGGGTTGTTCCGGTACTGGAACCGACTGGAAATAAATAAGTAGCAGCCTGAGCTGTGTTTCGCGAAAGCAGACCGCCATTGTTGCTACTGACAAATCCCGTAGTTCGCTGAATGGCATTGGTAGCTGCATTGGTAACAAACATCGTATAAATATTGGTCGCCAGTTCCCGGTCATTCAGATTCAGCACCCCAGTTGTAGTCTGGTTTATGGTCTGTGTCTTTATCCCGGTACCAAGTAAAGTCAGATTGAAGAATGATGTAGAAACGCTTCCAGAGAGGTTTTGAGCAGCACCTTCGAGCGATACCAGACCAGTGAAAGCGTTAAAAACACTGTTGTTGATCCAGTTGCCATTGAGATGAATATTGCCATAACCATTTATTGTGGCGTTGTTCGTCAGGCTACCAGTGATGTACACATTGGCCGCAGACGCAGCAGCAACATTGATGGTTCCGGTTTGATTCTGCAAGTCGCCATTCACTTGAACAACAGCGCCTGGATTCATTTGAACCGTAGAGCCACTGTTATAGAACAGCTGTGCAGATAACAACAATGGAATAAATACTACTATTATTAAAACAATAACTGTTCTCATAACAGACTATTTATTAATGTTTTGATTAATTCTTATATTATTCCGATCAATAGATTTAAATGATTGATCAAAGTCGTAAATAGTACTATGGGTTTCAATTTGAGGACTATTCATTAGAGTTCTCATTTCTTGTTTCTTTGCTTCGTCAATTTTCAACTGATTCATGATTTCAGGACTGATTTCATAGTTTTCTTCCATTTCAGCAATTCTGCCTAAAGCCAGCCAGTTAAAATTCAATGACTGGTCTTTTGATACAATAGTAAACCCTTTATTATCCTGAGACTTGATATAATAATCAGCGTCGGGCGACAATACAGTTATCATCACAATAGGATCTGCTACGAAAGAATTGTTGCTAAATTCCGAGGAATAATTAATTCTGGTTTCTCCTGATGACACGCTAATAGTACCGAATTCATTAACTTCCATATTTTTTTTAATACTACTTACTTCATTTGCAAGATATTGAACACCTGCCAGTGTTAATGTCGACAAAGAATAAACATCAATGCCGCCGAAGGCATTATCCTGTAAATAATCTGGTGTTTCATCCAGAATTAATCCAACATGGTAATTATAACGAGTTTTCTGTTCTTCACCATCAACGATTTCATTATTTTCGTTATTAAATTTATATAGACTTGGCTTCATTTTCATGATGTCTTCCATTGCAAAACTGTAAAGATCAGAGTCAAATGAAACTATATCTCGTTTCAATTCTCTTCTAGAAACAGCAGTAGCAGTTTGATAATAAAGAGCATACCAGTAAATAGTATTGGTTCCCAAAAACCCCCACCCGCCAAAGGATGGAGCCAAGGTTGGTTCATTGGCAATATTGTTCATGTGAATACTTTTTTGAGCTGCATTACTGACGAAAAACACACTTGAGCCAGAAACATTCAAGCCTGGATTAATATTTGATGCACCATAGATTTCTGCGGCAGGATATGTAGAACCATATGTTTCAACAAGCAGGCCCGGCATGGAATTACCAACCCCCCAGACTCCAACAGCAGTGCTGCCAATTCCATTCCCGTATATACCAGCCCCTAATCCAGATGCAGTATTAGATGTGTTTTCGCCCCAAACGCCAACACCAATACCAGTCCCGTCAAAATATCCACTCACTCCTGAGGGGAAATAGCTGGAGTTTGTGTTAGTCCCTAAGTGCTGACCTGAAACAGCAGCATATAAATTGGTACTTGCAGAATTTAAACCGAAAACCCCACCTCCATATATTCCAGAATGCTCAGCATTAAGTCCAGCTGTTGGATTTGTCGATGTACCATTTGCAATACTTATTTTAATTGCATTTGGAGTTGTTGTAGCAGGCACTCCTGATGTGACATTAACAGCTACACTTCCTGCATCAGCGGTGATGCTTCTCCCAACTCCGTTACCACCACAGTCATAAGCTCCATCGAGTGTTACACAAGTCGGCGCACTGGCAGCTCCAACCTGCACCCATTGAGATCCGTCCCAGTAATAGAAACCTGCCGTCATGGCTCCACCAGTATTAAAAACCAGCAGACCTGTAGCTGGTCCGGCAACGGGTGTTGTACCGTTTGTGGCTGCAACCAGAGTTACTCTGGGGATCAGCAGACCTTTGTCGGTTGCAGTCAGATCAAGCAGTGCTGATGCGACCGGAGTGGTTGTCCCTATCCCGACATTATTCTGTGCTTTAGCAGAAATAAGCGACAAAGTGCTGAAAATCAAGCTGAGAAGGAAAATTCGTTTCATAAATTATTTTTTTTGCTAAGATAACAACTAATGAAACCCATGTCAATCTGATATTCAATAATTCATAAATTTGCCATCGAAATGGGGTTAACAATTGGTTATCTCTGTGTTTAAACAGCATGTAAGAGGAATACCTGATTTTTGAATTCATCGATTATATTTCAGAATTAAAGGGATTTCACTTTATATTGATTGACCAAATTTGATAACCGAAATAATTTTCCAGCCATTGGGCTCGTAAGCAAAGAAAAAACAAATGAAAACACTGACTTTTGTTTTTGCATTTATTCTCATACTTAATTGTCAGGCACAAACTGACAGCATTCGTCATGAAAAAAATGACACCATCAAAGGCATGCGCTGGGCATTCCTGCCAGTTGCTGCTTTCGATTCAGATCTTGGATTGAAATACGGAGCCATTGTAACTGCTTATCAGTTTGGCGATGGATTGTTGTATCCGGACTATATTTACAACATCAGTTACGAATTTGACCGCACTACCAAAGGGGCTGTTAGTAGTCAATTGTTTTTCGACAGCGGTAAATTGATGAAGCGCGGCAAGCATAGAATTGTAGCTGATTTCAGCATTATTCATGAACAAGCTACTGACTTCTACGGCTTTAACGGTTCTGCATCGACTTATACAAATGCATTTGAAGATGAAAATTCGGACCGGTACATTAGCCGTATGTATTATAAGTTCGATCGCAATTTACTGCGACTCACTGCCGACTGGCACGAACAGCTGAACGACAACTGGGTTGTTTTTGGTGGTATTCATCATTACGGTTACAAGCAAAAATCGGTTGACATTGACAAACTGAATAAGGGCAAAGATGCAGTTGATATGTTGCCGGACACAATCACCTTGTTTGATTATTATTCCGAAGTTGGCGTGATTGATTCAGTTCAGGCCGACGGGGGCAATGTCACTGCAATCCGCGCCGGCATTGTGTTTGACACGCGCGACGTACAGTTCAATCCTACAAAAGGTCATTGGCTCGAAGCATTGATTGCAGTAAGTCCGAAGCTTCCATGGGTTGAGTCGCCTTTTGTAAAAGCATCGGTGATTTTGCGGAACTATTTACCATTGTACGGCAAAAAGCTGACACTGGCTTCGCGACTGGCCTGGCAGGATGCATTGGGCAAGCAGGCCCCGTTTTATTATATGTCGTATGTCTCGCAGTCGTTTTGCAACAACACCATCGCAGAAGGACTTGGCGGTGCAAAAACATTGCGGGGCGTGTTGCGCAACCGCATCTGGGCGGATGGATTTTTTTACGGGAATGTTGAATTGCGCTGGAGCGTGGCCAATTTCAGAGCCATTAATCAGAAAATTGAAATAAAACTGAGTCCGTTCTACGATTTTGGAATGGTGACCGATCCGGTTAATTTTTCATTACCGGAATTGATGTTGAATAATTATCCACCTTTGTCACTCACAACTACAAAAGACACCTGGCATCATGGAACCGGAGCAGGTGTGCATTTCATCATGAACGACAATTTTATTCTGTCGGTTGATTATGGCTTCAGCCTGAAATCAAATGACGGCAGCAAAGGATTGTATCTGGGAACGGGATTTTTGTTTTGAAACAGCTTTCAGCTCTGGGCCTGAGCTGAGGGGGAAGCAATGTCACGGATGACATATCCGCGCCATTGCAAAGAGTGTACTTCTTCAACGCACTCAGGTCGCTTCACGTGAAACGTGACACAGTCGCGACGCAGAGAGGTTAAAGAAGGGGGCTGTTTCTCATTAGGTTAAGCAGCTTTCAGCTGAAAGTGCTGAAGTAGTTAGATGTCATATATATTGCCGCAATTATTCCCACATTCGCGAAGCGTCATATTTTCGCATCATCGTATTATCGCATCATCGCTACAGTATTTTTATTGTCACTCGTATTCACACATTATGCGACCGTGTCACGTCTCACGTGAAGCATCACATGAACGAAGTGGAATTTAATCCGCAGAAGGCGGATCATTTCCACATCTGCTTATCAGCATTCAATTGAGAAAATATCCGAAACGACTTCTTCGTACTCATCAAAAGTTTTTGTCTTTTTGATTTTTTTCAAAACCTTGTGCGGATCATTGAAAGATTTGGAAAAATAGTCCCAATATTCTTTCATAAAGCCAATTGCTGAGAGTTGGTCGTTCATTTGTTTACGATAGCTCAGATACAATTCTTCAACAAAATTGCGAAGATGTTTCTTCTGATCCACGGGCAAAGACAGTCCTTTGATTCTGGCTGGTAGAAATGGATCCGACAAAAGACCACGGCCAATCATCCAGGTATTGATATCAGGAAACTGACTTTCAGCAGCATTAAAATCGTCGGTTGTAAAAATATCGCCATTATATACAAGCGGCGTTTGGAGCTGATTTGCGACATGTCCAAACTTTTCTTTATCAACACTACCTTTATATAATTGTTTTCCTAGGCGCGGATGAATGATGAGTTCTTTCAAAGGAAACCGGTTGAAAACCGGCACCAGTTCATCGATTTCATCAGATGAAAAATATCCGAGACGACATTTAATTGAAAATGGGATATGTATTTTATTAAAAATATTTTCAAGAATTTCACTCACCATTGCCGGGTAGGGAAGCAATCCGGAGCCGCGTTTTTTGCTGGCTACCTGCGGAAAAGGACAACCCATATTCCAGTTCAGTTCGGTAAATCCAAGTTGCTCAATATGATTTGCGAAGCGAATTATTTCATCGGCATCTTTACTTAAAATCTGCGGTATGACCGGAATTCCGTTTTCGGAAACAAAGTTCAGCTCGTTGATTTTTCGCGATGGAAGTTTCTTTTCGTTATTGATGCTGGTAAAATAAGGCGTATAAAATGCATCGATTCCGGAAAAATGTTTTGCGTAGCATGACCGAAACACCTGACCGGTAATGCCCTGGAAGGGAGCGAGGTATATTTTAATTTCATTTTGAATCATACGCCTGATAATAGTTGATTTCATGTATAGGCATTACGTGTAATGCCTCTGCATAATCAATCAATATTTACATCCGCAAAAGCAATGATATAACCGTCCGGATCGGCAACATAGCCTGCGCGGTGATTCCAGTCGCGGGCGCTGACTTCGCTGATGACTGGTGCACCAATGAATTCGGCATATTTGATTGCTTCATCAGCATCATCGACCATCAGATACAATTCAGCTCCGGGAAAATTATCTTTCTGCAAACCAGCAATGGCAGGGCCGAGCAGACGTTTGATTCCCTGCACAGGCATGAGTCCGAGTTTGCAATTTTCGCCGAGGCGGAATTCGGTCATTCCCTGAACATCGAGTATTGGATCGGCCTGCAGCAATGCCTTGTAAAAATCGCGGCTTTTGTATTGGTCCTCGACATAGAGGATGATTTGGGTTTCTTTGATTTTCATAGACAACTATTTTTATTTCAATGGGAACGAAATTTTCCACTGAATGCCAAATTTGTCGGTAAAAGCGCCATACAGGTCGCCCCAGAACATGGCTTCCAGCGCTTGCTGCACTGTGCCTCCGACAGATAGTTGTTCAAAAATTCGTCTGGCTTCCGTTTCGCTGTCGGGCGAAATCATGATGGACATATTGGTTCCAATTACCACTTCTTTTCCTCCGAAAAAATGCGCAGCGTCATCGCCCATGAGCATGGTGTCGCCACCAATTGGTAGTCCGACATGCATTACTTTGTTTGCAACTTCAGCTGACAATGGTTCTTTCGCAGGCATGTCGCCGTAATGACCAAGATAATTGAATTCGCCACCGAAAACAGATTTATAAAAGGTGAAAGCGTCTTCGCAGTTTCCGTTGAACGTGAGATAGATGTTGGTTGTTGTCATAGAAAGCTGATTTTGATGGATCAGTGTTTTGATTGTTCAATTTTTGCATGATCGTCGAGATACAGTGGCAGAGCGGCAGAGCCATACCATTGAAATATTTCAGCTTCAAAAATTTCCTCCCGGATGGTTGGATCGTTCTGAAGCATTTGCAGAACCTCTTCTTCCGATGTTGTGTTGAAAATAAACAGGCCTCTGAATTTTTGATCGTTTTTAGCAAAAGGCCCGGCGACAATCAGTTTCCCTTCGGCAGAAAGCCGGTTGATGTTTTCCATGTGACCGTTGAATAATTCATTCAGACGAACAGAATCGGTAATGACAGTCGGTCCGGTTTTCAAGATCACGAAAGTGTACATTTTCATTCCGTACTCATCGGCACCCAGACTATCGGCCAGCGCTTTGTCGTATTCCTGTGCTTTTGTAAAAACAGAAGACAACAATAAGCAGAAAAGCAAAAACAGATTTTTAATTTTCATTTCAAAATTTATAAATTGCACAGAGCAATGCACGAATATTAGCTACATCATTGGTGTTGGTGACTTTTCCAGAAACCTGCGTTGTCCCATATTGTGCAACGGTATATTCAATTTCGGCGCCCAGCGTGAGTTTCTCAATTGTGCAGGAAACGCGCGGCGATACTCTGTAAAGAATATCAATATTACTGCCTCTGGCATAGATTGCACCACCATTGATGTTTTCATCAGCGCCCAGATTTTTGCTTAACCCAATCAGCACCCCATATTTCCATTTTGGGCCATTGGTGCCAAAATCGAAAAATCCGGCAGCTGTAGTCAGATTTGTGTATGCTTTATATTCGCGCAAAGTATCAGTAATTTCCGAAACAGAATAACCGCCAAGCATGAGTAAATCGGTACCATTCTGGGCATACGTGGCCATCAAACTCGTCGTAATTTTTTCCGATTTGAATTTCACCCAGCCAAAACCCGCATAACTACTAATTGTGGCATCGGTAGAATAATTGGCTGCCGTTTTAATTTCAGGGCGCAATGTTTTGAAATCGGCTCCCAGACCGAATTGCAGTTTTTCGTTCAATGTTGCAACTGTTTTTAGATTTAATCCAGGCAGACCGCTGTTGCGCATATATTTTGTGCTGGAGCCATCAGGTCCGGAGCTTGCAATATCGCGCTGCATCCAGGCTGTGGCATAGGTAGTGAATTTTCCGGTTTTGTAAGCAAAGCGAATCTGATTGTTGCGGCTGAAAGGAACAAAAGGAGAACCGGTGTTTACGCTCAGTGTCTGCGCAAATGCCTCAACCGGAAACATGGGGTGCCATGTCTGGCCAATAAGCATTTCTGATTTCTCCCAGTTCAGTTTCACATATCCGTGACGAAGGCGGAATCCGCTGATATCGGCATCGCTGGTACCATAAAATTCAGTTTCAACGAGTCCTGACGTTTTTGCACCAAAGGCATCGGGGCCAGTGATATTGCCCGTTAATCGAGTTTGAATGCTCAGAATATTAAATGATGGATTATCGTTCAGGTCGTTTGAATCGGCATCATACAAAACATTATCGGGAAAAAGAAAAAAGTGACCTTCCCGCAAACCATTGGCAGCAGAGCTTTGGCGGGTGTCGTAGAAAGCATCGGTTTTTACATAGCCGCTTAACTTGACACCGAATTTCTTTTCCTGAGCCGACGCCAGCAATGAAATGAAACTGAGTATAACAACAAATGAAATTTTATTCATGAATCATTTTTTTTTGGATTTGGGGCAAAAGTAATATTTAATAAGCAAACCGATGGTTTCTGGATGTGTTTGCTCATGTGAAATCACGCTCTATCTGACCAACAATAATCAGGAAATAGAATATTACTACAGCAATCTGCGTTTGCAACATATTGAAAATCCTCAAAACCCGAAGATGAATCTCTATTACGAATACGCATCCCTGCACCATCCAAAACATCCATCCCAAACAAAAAATTCTGTAGCTTTACGAAGTGAAAATAATGCGGAATACAAAATGCTTTGGGGTGCGGGCTGATATGTCCGCTGTCTCCTTCGAGGGAGATTCCGCCGCTGTCCGACATTTCGACGGAGTTTATCCCGCAATTTTGCACTTCGACTCCGCTCAGTGTGACAATGGCGGGGCTCAATGTGACAGCGGCGAAGCTGATCAGGCCGGCTTCAGCTGTTACTCTGAGCCCGACAACTGTCATCCTGAGCGGAGTCGAAGGATAGACAGCTCTTTGTCAGTATCATCATTTTCCGGAATTTCACCTCGCTTTAAGAGATATCCTGCAATCGGCTTCCGATCTGACTTTGGTGGTAAGGCCAGCATTTCTTCCCGCTGCCAACATGCGCGCGCATTCACATACATTTATGTCAAACAGCACCCGGCGATGGAAGCCCCGAAGCGACCAGCCCCGCACGACCTCTCTGCATCGCAGAGCGAAGCGGCGCGATCTGTCACGATAGCTATCGTGAGCGTCGTGCCTGAGAAAGATGCCTCCGGCGCGCGCACATGAGAACCGGGCAGTTTTCCATCAAATAATTATCTTTGCAAGAGTACCAATTAATAATGAAAAACGAAATCATCATATACCACAACGAAGATTCTTCAACCAAGATTGAAGTGAGGCTTGAGGATGAAACGGTATGGTTGACAATTGAGCAAATAAGTGCATTATTTGGGAGAGACAGAACGGTAATAAACAGACACATTAATAATATATTTAAAGAGGGTGAACTAGGTCGCGAAATGGTGTGTGCATTTTTTGCACTAACCACTCAACACGGCGCCATTAAAGGAAAAACACAGATTAAAAATGTTGAGCATTTTAACCTCGATGTAATTATTTCCGTTGGATATCGCGTTAAATCTAAGCGAGGCACACAATTCCGAATCTGGGCAAACAAAGTTTTAAAAGACTATTTGTTGAAAGGATATGCTGTAAACAATAGATTTGAACGTTTGGAAAGTGAGGTCAATCAAATTAAAAGCAAACTCTCTGATATTGATTTCAAAATTTCGACAAACCTCCCACCCAACGAAGGAATATTTTACGAAGGACAAGTTTTTGATGCCTATGTTTTGGCTTGCGATATTGTTAAAACTGCAAAAAAATCAATTATTCTGATTGATAATTACATTGACGAAAGCGTTTTAAACTTGCTAACGAAAAGGCAAAGCGGGGTTAGTGCAACAATTTTTACAAAATCAATTTCAAAACAGCTCGAACTCGACATTAAAAAGCATAATCAACAATATCCGGCAATAGAAGTAAAAGTATTTACAAAATCTCACGATCGTTTTTTAATTATTGATAACGAAATAGTTTATCATATTGGGGCATCCTTAAAAGATTTGGGTAAGAACTGGGTTGCTTTTTCAAAAATGAATCTTGAAAGTTTTGAAATGATAAATAAACTTGAGCTGTAAATGCGAAACGAAACTGGCAATATCGTTTTTTATGTGTATGATGAGTTTCATTATAGCGTATACACCTCCAGCTCCTTCATCACCAATGCCACCGGCTATGCCACCGAGCACCTGCAGTATCTGCCCTATGGCGAACTGTTTGTTGACCAGACTCCGCCCCACAACGACTTTGAAACCCGCTACAAATTCTCGGGAAAGGAGCTTGATCCGGAAACGAATTATTCATATTTTGGCGCAAGATATTATGACTCGGATTTGAGCGTGTGGCTGAGTGTGGATCCATTATCAGATAAGTATCCGAATACTTCGCCATTCATGTATTGTCTTGGTAATCCAGTTGTTCTTATCGATCCAAATGGGATGGATACTGCTTTTGCGGATAATCAGGTCAGAACTGACTTTCAAACAGCCCAAAGTTCAGTAAATAAAACGATTTCAGATATTTCCACAAAACTTAAAGACCCGGAAATTTCAAAAAGAAAAACAGCACAATTAGAGGAACAATTATCTGAATGGAACAAAATAAAAGATGATTTTGATTATATTTGCTCTAAAAGCACGCCAATGAATACTTATAGTTCTGACATGACTGGGTTTAGGTCTGAAGTAGTAGGCCATACAGAAACAAAATATAACGAAGAGACAAATGAAATTACATCAAATAAAGTGTATATTAGAGCAGGTCGAGTTTCAACGGTAATTCATGAAAACAGACACACACGACAAAGCCCATTATTACCTTTATGTGACAGGGAAATTGAAGCCTTTACCTATCAAAGCATTTTTTCCCCATCTGATGTGAAGAAAAGCATCGATAATGCAAGAAGTGTAAAATATCCTCCGGGTGGTGCAATCGACCCTGCACTTATGCCGAAGTGGGGGATAATAGAAATGGTTAAAGATGTATATAAATGTGAATAAATAAACTAAATGCAATGAAAAAGAACAAGATTATAATTGTTGGACTTTTATTTGTTTTATTTCTGAATAACAGTGCATGCAAAAGTCAAACAAAATGGTTTGAAAAAGACTTTATTAGAATTGAAATTGACAACGGGGCATTTCATTCAATAAAGTTATTAGAAGAAGGGTTGTTGTGTAAAACTGTAGATACAAATTTCGTTTCATTTGTGGAGTTTTTTCCAAATTCAGACCTTGATTTTAGTAAAATCGGAAAATTGGAAGAGTACTTGAATAGCGAACCTTTGTTCAATAAGAATGCTACTATTGATGACCCTTCTCTTGTAACTAGTGGTGGAAATTATGGGGGGCTGGAAATATCAATAATTAGGAATAGTAACTTGTATGCTATTTATTGGATTGATGGCGACTGTGAATATCTTGAAAAGTGTTTAGCCCTTTTAAATGACATAATTCCGACAGATAAAAGAGATATGTTCTCTATTCTTTTTAAACATTAGCATTGCACCACTGCATTGCACCATCCAAGACAAATCCTTGATAGCAATCCCAATATTGGTAAAACACAGAATATCAACAAGATACATCAAAGCCGGCCACAGCGCCGGCTTTATACATATTGGGGTATCAAATGAACAGAATTCTGATCATTTCTGAATGAGATCCAAAATAGTCATTACTTTTTTGTGGGAATTTTATTTCATTCTGTCTAAAGACCTATCATTCCGGCTTCCGTTGGCAGTCGGTGCAATTGGAATTCAGGTTTTCTGAGATTCGGGTCGTGGCAGCTATTCTGATTTGATCGGTTAGAAAAATGGATTCTGTGTTTTCGTTCATAAGCGCTTCTATTGGGGTGAGACCGATGAGTGAGCCATGTGCTGATTTTACAGGTTTTCCCAACGCCAGAATGTCACCTCCGGCGACGATTCCGGGATGGAAAAACGCGCGTTCAGAGCAGGGTTAGCATTTGCATAAAAAGTTTCTTGAGAATAGTCGTAACTCAAATATTCTGAAAATGCATGCTCAACGCACGTCTGGCTGGCTGGCGCGGATTTACATTACTAGGCTTAATCTTGTTCTCAGCCTTGTACTTTGTAACGATTGTAACGATTGTAACGACTGTAACGTTTGTAACGTTTGTAACGCGTAACGAAAATCACTTCTGCATTGGTTCTAAAACCTCAGCATTATTAATGTTTTGAAAGAATTCATGATTCATTTCCGGAGCTTTACTCTCCATAAAATTCAACATCCAGTTGTATTTCTTTTTCAGAATTCGATCAGTCGCAATCCATTCATTCAACAGAGTCCAGGTTCGTTCTGTAAAAAACCAGCAATAGGTTTCAGCCCGGTCTTCTTCTTCGCCATACATGGCATAATTGGTTATAAATCCAAGTTTGGAGTGTTCTCCATCAATATATTCGCCATCGGTGTAAGCGTCGCTCCCGCCATTACCATATTGAAATCCGGAACGATTAAATGCCTGCCAGGTTGAGCTTCGGTGATACATGGATCCAAAATGCTGCTCTTCTATCATATGCCAGAACTCGTGGTGGATCATTTCCCGGACATATTGTTTCCCATAAACCATGTATTCAATGTCGTAATACAAGGTTTCGTCGTATGGATCTGGCATGGCAAATCTTTGCTGCTCAGTTACAGTAAGGTTTTTCACAAAAGCAATTTTCTGCACACCGTTTACCTGAATCCAGGACAGGGGATACTTGTTCCATTCCTCAGCAAAAACCGTCATAAACTCATCGAAAATCAATAAATCAGCTTGTTCCGGTGTAGTCCAATATGCCCATTGCAATGCATATTCACCGCCTTGAAAGCTGTCAGCGACCAAATCAAGACCGTATTTGGCTTCAAGCTGCCTGAGGTCTTTGTTGTTTTCAAAATTGTTACCGGCATAGATGCTATGGGCAAGCAGCAGAAAACATAACCCGAAGAATAATTTACGCATAAAATCTGATTCAAAAAAGGTTCGCCGAAATTACAAAATTCGTGCTCAATTTTGTTGTTGCGAATTTAACAATTCATTAAATTATTGTTGAAAAACAGTGATATTATTTGATGTGAAAAAGCGAAATATCCATTTTTTAAATAAATGTAACACAGCGATATAAGCTTTGAATATTTATACGAAAGTGTGATATTTCTATCACACTTTCGTATAAAATAAAATGGAGAATTGTGCGAACTCCTAATACCAACATTCCATCCTTTAAATCTTTATTATCATTTTTTTTAGCATGAATTCTGCGTCAGATTTGCATTTTTATAGGTGAGTTTTGTATCTTCGGCAATTAATTTTTCATCATGTCAAAAGATTTTCATGTTATTCCTTTTGAACAGTTGCTCCAATTGACGCTGCAACAAATTGATAATGGTCATTTTATGGGAATTCCTGCTGGCACGTTTGCAGGCAAGCCCGATCCGCAGATTGGAATAAAGCGGTTTGGTCAGCAGCTTGATAGTCCCATAGGAGTTGCAGCAGGTCCACATTCGCAGCTTTCTCAGAATATTATTGCAGCCTGGCTCTGCGGTGCGCGCTATATTGAGCTGAAAACGGTGCAGACCCTTGATGAGCTCAATGTCACCAAGCCTTGCATCGACATGCAGGATGAGGGCTACAATTGCGAGTGGTCGCAGGAGTTGAAACTACAACAATCGTTCGGTCAGTATCTGGATGCATGGATTCTTGTTCATTTATTGAATCATAAGTTGAATAATTGCACGGAAGCCGGTGCTGGTACTATTTTCAATATGAGTGTCGGCTATAATATGGAAGGCATTCTGAAAGATAATGTTCAGTGGTTTTTCAGCAAGATGGAAAATTGCGAAGCTGAATTGAATGCAAAAATGGACATTGTCCGAAAGCACTATCCCGGTGCCGACCAATTGAATATTCCGGCGCGCATTTCCGATAACATCACGTTGAGTACTATGCACGGGTGTCCGTCCGATGAAATTGAAAAAATCGGATTGTATCTCATTCAGGAAAAGAAGCTGCATACGATAATTAAGCTTAATCCAACTTTACTGGGACCTGATATGCTGCGCTGGATACTGAACGGCAAACTTGGTTTTAATACCGTTGTTCCGGATGAAGCTTTTGGTCATGATCTCAAATATCAGGATGCGCTGTCTATCATCAGGAATTTGAAAGCCGCCGCGGAAGCCACTGGCGTTTTCTTCGGTTTAAAGCTGACCAATACGCTGGAAAGCATGAATACCCGCGGGGTTTTTCCTGAGAATGAGAAGATGAATTACATGAGCGGACGTGCATTGCACCCGGTTTCGGTTCATTTGGCAGCCAAGCTGCAAGCGGAATTCGATGGAATGCTCGACGTTTCTTTTTCGGCCGGAGCCGATGCCTTTAATGTTGTTGATCTGCTTCGATGCGGTCTGGGACCAATAACAATGAGCTCCGATTTGTTGAAACCAGGCGGCTATGGCCGGCTGCAGCAATATATCAAACTCACACAGTCGGCTGTAAACCGCTCAAACACCGGTAGTTTGCAGGCATTTATTTGCCCTCCCGGCAAAATGAGAGCTGTGAAACTCAAAGATTATACGTCTGAAGTACTTGAAGACCCCGCCTATCGGAAAGCGATGCGTGGCCCTGAAATTAAAACATCGCGCAAACTGGGCATGTTCGACTGCATTCATGCGCCTTGTGTGAACACATGTCCCGACAATCAGAATATTCCACAGTATTTGTATCATGTTTCCAAAGGTGACTTTCAGAAGGCGTTTGAGGTCATCATGAAAACAAATCCGTTTCCTTCCGTTACCGGAGCTGTTTGCGATCATGCCTGCCAGACGCGGTGTACAAGAATCAATTACGATGAAAACCTGGCGATTCGCGAGGTGAAACGCTGGGTTGCGGAAAAGCAGCTTGATGAAAATTTCATACAATCTCGTCCGAAAAATGGGATGAAAGCTGCTGTTATCGGCGCTGGACCTGCTGGAATGAGCTGTGCTTATTTTTTATTGCTGGCCGGATTCGAAGTGGATGTTTTCGAAGAAAAGCATTTTGGTGGCGGTATGGCTGCCGATGTGATTCCTGCATTTCGATTGAACAACGATGCCATTGAGAAAGATATTAAGCGTATCGAAAAGTTGGGTGTAAAGGTGCATTATGGCGTTAAGATTGACAAAGCGGCATTCGATCAGTTTGTTAATGAAAAGCGTTTTATTTTTATTGCAACGGGAACCCCTGAGTCAAAGAAGATGGGCGTTAAAGGTGAAGAATCGATTGGTGTTATTGACCCGCTCAAGTTTTTATCAGATTTGAAAAAGGGCACTGCCACTGTCCCCGGACGCAGAGTGCTTGTGGTTGGTGGCGGAAATACAGCCATGGATGTGGCACGTGCTGTTAAGCGCATGCAGGGTGGAAACGGGACTGTCGTTGTGGTATATCGCCGCCGAATGTCGGATATGCCTGCCGAAGCCGAAGAAATTATGGCTGCGCGCGCAGAGAATATTGAATTTGCCTGTTTGAAGGCGCCTATTGAAATTGTAGTAGCTGGGGGAAAAGTTGGCGGACTTAAAGTGACCACCATGCGAACGGCTGGAATTGGCGCTGATGGCCGTGAAAAAGTTGACCCCGTTCAGGGCAGCGAAGAAATTCTGATAGCCGATACTATTTTCCCGGCTATCGGACAGAATGCAGTGCTTGATTTCATGGATTCTTCGTTGTTGAAAAAGAGCTATGATAATTACAGTACTTTAATTGACAGAGTTTATATTGGTGGCGATGTGCGCAAAGGCCCGGCCAGCATTATTGCAGCCATTGCCGATGGACGGCGGACTGCAGAAGCCATTATTGCACAAGCTGGTATTAATGCTACAGAAGATGATATCCAGAGCCGCGGATCAGATTTGAACGAGCTGATGCTTAGAAAATCAAAGCGTGAAAAATCCATACTTGATGCTGAGATGCCAGGATTGCCCGCAAAAATTATTAAAAGCAATCAGGAGTCCATGAAGGAAGCAGCACGTTGCCTTTTGTGTGACGAACTCTGCAATATCTGTGTGACAGTCTGTCCGAATCTGGCGAATCAGTATTACGAAGCAACGCCATTTTCTTTTGTTTCGGGTGAGTTTAAATTTGAAATCACACAAAAAATTCAGACCTATAATATTGGTGAATTCTGCAACGAATGCGGAAACTGTCGCACATTCTGTCCAACATCAGGTGCGCCATACATGGATAAACCAAGGATTTGGATCACGCGCGAAGCATTTGATAAAGCCGTTTCCGGTTATCACATTGTAACAGAAAATGGTAGTAAAACACTGCTGCATAAAACGGAGCAGGGCATAAGCAAACTCGTGCAGACCGCTGATGGATTTGTTTTTGAAAAAGATTCAACGCAAATTCGTTTCGATGCGCAGTGGAATCTGATGTCTGAAATGCAACTGGATATTATTGCCGAAGCGCTTGAAATGCGGGTGCTAACAACCCTCGAAGGGTTTTGAACCCTTCGAGGGTTTGTGGCTAATCAACCACAAACCGCATTCTCTCAACTTCGCTTCCGGCGCACTCCAGAATATAGACTCCGCTCGAAATTCCGTTCAGCTGAATGATGAATTCCTTTTCAGTTGGAATGATTCTTTTCAGCTCTTGCCCCTGCATATTTATGATGCTGATGTATTTTGGAATTTCGCTGTCAAAGCTGATTTGAACAAAGCCAGTGGCCGGATTGGGCCAGAGTCTGAAATGATTGTCACTTTCTTCGATTCCGGTTGTAATGCTGACATTATAAGTCGTCATCACGGTATCGCATGAATTTATCGCATAATGATTCACTGTGTATGAGCCTGCTGTTGCGTAATAATGGGCGGGATTGGCCTGTGATGAAGTTGATCCGTCGCCGAATTCCCAGAAAAGCGATGTCGCATTACTGTTGCTGCTTGTGAATTGAATAATGTTGCCGTTGACAGTCCATGTGAAATCAACCGTAGGTAATGATGTTACAGACACAACAACGGTGTCGGTGTACACATCGCATGTGGAGCCAGTTACGAGTGCATAATAGGTTCCCGGATTGCTGACTGAAATAGATTGAGTTGTTTCGCCATTTGGATACCAGTGGTAAGAATCGGCGCTGGCTGCAGATAGCGAGAGTGATTCTCCTGCACAAATGGTCTGTGCTCCGCTAAGATTCAGTAGATCACTGGGACCATTCACAACAACCGAAGCCGTTGATCGGGCGCTGGAGCAATAAGGCTGTACTTCCCAATCATAGAAAAAATAATAATATCCTGAGCCGGCACTACTGCCTGTAATCGAAATCGGTGATATTTCATATGGAAATGCTACACCATTATCATTGCGGTACAGGTTGGGACTTGCAGGCCCAGCCAGCTGATAGCCGCTGCCGGCCGGAATATCAAAATTCAGTGTGATACGACTGACTCCTGTTGTTGTAATGTTGACGGTTGTACTTTGAATTGGCGTTCCGGCACTGTTTCTTAATGAAATAGTACGATTTCCTGTGGTGCTGGCATTCACTTCAACCGAAACCAGTTTGCATGCTTCGGCAGCGTCAAATGTCAGATAATGTATTGGTGTTGATGTAAAAATTGAACCATTGGTATTTGAATTCTGATTTCCGCCATAAACCGATGTTCCGGCAATGTGAGAATTCTGCACATAGAAATCAGTGCTGTTTGTCAGAATCGGCGTGGTAAAACTAGCTCCGGTAAACAAAAGGTTTCCGCCATACTGAGCATCGTACCATTCAATGGTTCCTGTTCCCGTGGCTGAAATTGTTGCGGTCTGACCGCTGCAGATAGCCGCACCAGAAGCGGTCGGAGCTACCGGCAATCCAATTGTTACATACGAAGTGCGTATCAGACTGTCGGTCCCGAAAATATTCCACGATTTCAGCTTCACGGTATAAGTGCCATTTGTAGTATAATAATGAACCGGATTTTGCACTGTCGATGTCTGGCCGTCGCCGAAGGTCCATACCCAGTTTGTAGGCGAATTGATGCTTTCATCATTGAAGTTTACAATGCCTGTGCAAGAGGATGTGACATCAGCTGTAAATGTTGTTGTCACTGCTCCGGCTGCAGAAGTGTAAAGATTTATACAGAGATCGTAATCGCGGGTTTCACCACTGCCGCAGGCATTCCAGGTGGTCGCATTCGAACTCACCCAGCATTTGCCGGTTTCGAGTGTTACGTTCGATGCAAAACCGGCATAGACTTCTTCTACCGGAATCGGGTAATTGTATCCGGGTGTGGTGTATTTTACTTTAATATAGATGTCGTCGCCCGACATTAACGCTACCGGCGTTGGCAATGCGAATGTGTAATATCCAGGCAAACTGCATGCTTTAATGCCGATGGTATCAATCAGATTGCTCAATGTTGTTCCGTCAAAATCGGAATAAATTTCCATACTCACTGTTGAATTACCTGAGGCGATAAATGTTCCGATGGCTTTTACAATTGAATTGCCGGTCACACTGTATTTTATCAAACCATAACCAGTCGAGCCACCAAGACCAACATCATTTACTTCGCCGAATTTTGCGTAAGTCAACACTTTATCACCCGTTGAAAAATTGCGGAATCCAGGGAAATAAGCCACTTCGGAATTAATTTTAGAGTCATTGTAACTGCAATAAAAATAACCATTTTCGCCCCAACTTGTTCCCCAGCTGTTTTTCACAATCCATGCTCCAGTGCCGCCTGCAGTCACTTTTGTATCATCCCAGCCAACTAAAGTTACCGCATGATTCGGAGCTTCCGTTCCGGAATAATAATAGGTATCGTTGGACGACAGATACGTATCGTTGCTGTAATACGAAGTATAAACCGCACCATGATCGTAAATTATCTGTTTGATGAGTGCATCATTGGCAGAAACATAACGAACATCACTGATATATTTTATTGGATTGATGGTTGTCGGACAAGTCCCGGCAAAATCGTTGTATGGATCCGACGCTTCTGTCATCATGCCGCCGCCGCGCGAAACATAGGCCGCAGAAATCATGGCGTTTCCGCCTTCGCAGGGTTCCCAATCGAAATCGTGGCAGTTATTGATATTGTCTTCAGACAGATCATAAGTGCCTTGTCCCTCGTGCAGCCAGTACGATTCGGTTGATGCACAGGTGGCAAAAGTCCAGCACGAGCCACATCCACCCTGATTTTTTACCGAGGTCACATAGCCGAGTGTGCGCAGATCATAAGTCACTGGCAATACCAGCGGGCCTTTGGTCGCTGTTGGATATTGTTTAGCCTGAAGATCGAGCACGGGAGGCAGGTAGCCGTATTGCGAAGAAGGACTTCCATCCTGAATATATTTAATATAGGCCGGATTAACCGGAGCTTTTTGTATTATTTGCGCTTGAAGCGATAAAGCCGCGATAGCTGTTGCAACAAAAAGTAAAACTGATTTCATAGGGCGGTGATTGGTGATATTAAGACAACGAAAGCAAATATACGTTGCTTTAAGATTGTAAAAGTTTAAGGCAAAGGTTGAGGCTTATCCACTTTACCTCAACCTCAACCTTAACCTTTTTTTACGGGCTGCAGAAGGTCATGGAAGCACCTATAGATGAAATAAAGTTTTGTATATTAAAAATAATCCCGTACGTTTGTAAAAAAATATAGCTATGGGAAAAGGAGATATGAAATCAAAACGCGGTAAAATTCACCGTGGCAGTTATGGTAAAACACGTCCGCGTCATGCTGAAAAGGTAGCGCCGGTTGCTAAAGAACTCGAAGAAAAAAAGAAAACTGCAAAGCCGAAAGAAAAAGCGGTTAAGCCTGTAGATGCTGTTGTCGAAGAACCCAAAGCAAAAAAAGCACCTGCAAAACCCAAAGCAAAAAAAGAAACCACGGATCAACCTGAATTGTTTGATGCTGGCGATGCTGCGAAAACAGAATAACTTTCGCATTAGTTACGAAAATTAATTTGTTGAGTCGAATCAGTATCAGTCAAATATGATTTGTCCTTTTTGCGAAATTACAAAGCCGGATGATGTTTATGTCACGTCCGGCTTTCACTTTTTTTGTTGTACCGAATGCCATTCGCTCTTCCGTTCCGATGCCGGTGTTGCGCTCGATCATCATTACGATGCAGAATATTATGGTGATAGCCCGAAGGAAAAATTCTGGCTGAAACCAGTCGTTTGGCTGCTCAACGCAGAGCGGGGAAGTCGCGCAAAATTTATTTCAAAGCGCATTTCAAAAAGTTCATCCGTAATCGACATCGGCTGCGGCAATGGCGCGCTGCTTAATCGTATTCATCAGCTATCGGGTGCAAAAGTCACCGGAGTCGAAATGGACAATGTGGCGGCCCAGCGTGCCCGCGATCGCGGCTGCATAGAAGTTTTTTCCGATTCCTTCGAAAAGGCACCGCTTGCAGAAGGTAGTTTCGATGCGGTAATCATGATCCATTCGTTTGAACATATTCCACAACCTGTTCCCACACTAACAAACGCAGTTGCTTTGCTCAAGCCCGGCGGTATTTTCTACATAGCCATTCCAAACATCAATTCCATTCAATACGCTGTTTTTCGGAAACACTGGCTGCATCTTGATCCAGAGTTTCATTTGCATTTTATTTCGCGAAGGGAACTCATAAAGCTTGCATCTGAAGCTGGTTTGAAATTTATCAAGACGAAGCATTTCAATCCAGTGCAAAATATTCCCGGCTTCATTCTCAGCGCCATGAATCTCGTCACCGGACGTCGTGATGTACTTTTCAATATGCTTCGAAATAAAAAGAAATTGCGCAATCCGCTGAACATTTTAGTGTTTATTTTCCTGATGCTTTTCGCCGCGTTTTTGCTGCCCTTTGCCATCATTGAAGAATGCATTTCCTGCCTCGCCGGCCGCGGCGCAACGGTGGATTACGTGTTTGAGAAGGGAATTTAAATAGTCCTAAATCTACATTTAATTTTTTTACACCCGATCGGGTATAATCTTGCTAACTTTCAACGAAATACTACCTGTTCGGGTATAAAAATCCACATTAACACTGGTGCGGTCCCGATAGCTCGGGATGTAACAAGTGTCAGTGGTATTCCATGGCACAGATTACAAATCCGCGCCATAGTAATAATTATTTTTGGTCTTCGTGCCATAGTTGCAAATAGAATGGCGTTAATGCTTCGAAGGTTTTCGAGGAGATCCCGGGTCGCATGAACACAGAACAGCGAACAAGGAGGTGAGACTGTTGAAGTACCTTCACTTTAAACTTCACTTCTCACTTCAAACTTCCTTGTTCCATGTTCAATATTCGTTGTGCTTGCCTGGGAACTCAGTGGTAAACAATCACTGGCGCGGATTTGTAATCCGTGACAGGGATTACCTTAGTGGCAAAACTACTTCCCAATACAAAAGTTCCGGAATATCGAATCCAGCACATCTTCGTTAGACACTTCACCGGTCACAAGCCCGATCTGATGCAGCGCCTGATGCAGAAAGGTGGCCGTGAGATCTTGCGGCAAACCTTTATCAATATGCTCCACCGCCTGATTAAGCAAGTTGGCTATTGCGCTGAAAGCCTCATAATGCCTCACATTCGTGAGTACAATATCGGGCGTATTGGCCGAAACCGCAACAACTTCGTTGAGTTTTTCCATCAGGTCCCCGATATTCTCATCACGCTTGGCTGAAATAAAAACGATATCGTATTCAAGTAGCTCGCGCAGATGTTTTGGCGCATTGACAAGCAAATCAATTTTATTGATTACAACAATCAGCTTCTTTTGATCGAAATCTTCGATACGATTTTTGAATTCCTCAATCCGGCTCTGAATGCGATCTTCTTCACAATCGACCGCATCAAAAAGCATTAAGATCACGGAAGCTTCTGATGCTTTTACAAGTGTGCGCTCTACGCCGGCCGACTCGATCGAATCAGTCGTGGTGCGCAATCCGGCGGTATCAATAAAGCGGAATGTATTATTTCCAACAGTCAAAGTATCTTCCACATAATCACGCGTGGTACCCGGAATGTCGCTCACAATCGAACGTTCCTCGCGCAGGATTTTATTCAGCAGCGTCGATTTTCCAACATTCGGTTCACCGACAATGGCCACCGGAATTCCGTGTTTGAGCACATTGCCAGCCTTGAATGACTCAGCCAGAGAGGTTACTTCAGAAACCAACGTCGTGCATATTTCACGCAGGCGGCTGCGGTCGGCAAACTCAACATCTTCTTCCGAAAAGTCGATTTCGAGCTCCATCAGCGCGGTTAAATCTACCAGTTGTTTGCGGAGCTCGCTCAGTTTTTTTGAATAATCGCCGCGCATTTGTTTCACCGCTAGTTTGTGCGCGCTGCCTGTGCGACTGCGTATAACGTCATCGACTGCTTCGGCCTGAAGCAAATCCATTTTTCCGTTCACGAATGCACGGAGCGAGAATTCGCCGGGTTCGGCCATGCGGGCACCTTTTTCGATAAGCAGCTGCAGGAGCCGGTTTTGGATAAACAGCGAGCCATGACATGAAATCTCTGCAGCATCTTCGCCGGTATAGGATTCCGGATTCTTATAAAACACCACTACGGCATCGTCGAGCACAGAGCCATTGTCCAATATTTCACCGTAATAGCTGTGACGCATTTCGGGATAATGAGTCGCTTTTTTAACCGGACAAAAAATAGTTTCCAGCAGGTCGTGCGACTTTGGTCCGCTCAGGCGAATAACAGCAATAGCGCCGGTTCCGGGTGGGGTAGCGATGGCGCAGATGGTATGGGATAGATTGGGAATCATTGAACAAAGATAAAAGATAAAAGACAAAAGATAAAAGGAAAATGATAAAAGGAAATAGCTCAAGGCATGGGGCATAGAGTATGGAGCTTCTTCTTCAACCTCTCTGCGTCGTGAAGCGACCTGTCACGATAGCTATCGTGAGCGTTGAAGAAGCATAAAGCACAACGCATCAGGTGCCGACCATGTCACGTCTTACGTGAAGGCGTAAAAGAAAGCTGCGACTTGTCACGTTTTACGTGAAGCACCATCGGATACTCCTCCGCCTCTTGCGGAGTAAACTCCGGAGTTAAACAATAATAGCCTCGGGCCCCGTCGCTGTCACATTGAGCCCTGCCTGCTGTCACACTGAGCCCCGCCGCTGTCATGCTGAGCGGAGTCGAAGTATGAACAGCGGGGTAAACTCCGTCGAAGTGTCAACTGCGGGATAAACTCCGCCCCAGGAACTAGAAGACGTGAAGCACCTTTGAAATTGTATGGTCACGCGTCAGGAGACGCGCGCCCAACGTAGGAGTTCGGCCACCATGGCAAAAAGATTAAGGATTAGAGATGGTAACGGACTCTTAAGCCCTAAACCTTTAAGCTTTTAAGCTATTATACCCGCTGAAACCATTACATTCGTCTGAAATTCCATCCTGTTCAACGAGCAAAACAAATAAAATAAACGTAATGTGAAAAATGTTTTTGGTATGCAATAAGAGCTAATTAGTATTAATAAAAACCATATACAACTTTAATTTATTTGTGTTGCGACACGATTTTGTATGCGCAGAAAGCCACAATTATGCTTTTTGTTGAATTTGCGGTTTTGACAAACTCTTTTTAATATAATCTCATGACCATTGTAAGCTCAAATGCAGTGTTGATGCGGGCTTGCAGATCGCTCTTCAAAATCACTTCAATGACATTTTTTTCGGACATAATTCAATGGTTTTCAACAAATTCAATGTAACGCGTTGATAATTAGTTGATAATTGCGTTGAAAAACCCGGGAAAATATCGATTCCAAGCGATTTTGTTCCGACGAGACCTTATATTACTTTTGATTATCTGTTCTGATTAATTGCCTGGGGGGGCAAACAATCAAGTGTAAAACGATTTAATTATAAATCTCACTGTATGAACAGAACCTTTACCTCCCAAAAACCAGCCACCGCGCTGAAATCTGTTTTTTTATTTTTTGTCTTTGCTGTCCTGATGGGGAATTTGGGGTGGGGGCAGTGTACGAATACTAGCCCTTATATTACAACTAATGCTCCTACATCAGGAACAGTAATCATTACAACTGTTCAGTATGAAAGCGAGTACAACACGATTAACAGTGTTGCAGCATCGACGGTTTACATATCCGAAATCAATAACACAGGTGATTATATTACAGTTCGTCAGGGGAGTTTTGATGGCCCTCTCATCGCATTTGGAGCAACCCCTCTTACGTGGACATCAACTACTGCAGGCACATATTTCATTCATTACAATACCAACTCTTCATGTGGAACAGCATCAGTAAACAGAACAACAACACTGACATATGTTGGCCCAGCATGCTCAGCCACCATCGCCATTGGTTCAAACTCCGTAGCTGCTTCGAATATCTGCGCTGGCACCACAAAAGTCCCTTTGCAAAGTTTCAGTCTTGCGGTGGCTGCAGGGTGCAACGGAAATCTGACCAATGTTGGATTCACTACTACCGGCACCTATGTACAAGCAGACATTTCGAAATACCAATTATGGTATAATACAAGCAACAGTCTGGCTGGCGCCACACAGCTGGGACCAGACCTGGCATCGTCAGGCGGGGCTGCGGCGCGGACATTTTCTGCATTTACAAGTCCGACACTGACTGCCGGATCGACGTATTATTTCTGGATAACAGCCGATATTGCTTCGGGCGCTGGCAATGGCAACACCATTGCAATTAATGCCATTGCTACAGGAAATCTGACTTCTACCAGTACCAAAGCCGGAAGTACAACAGCTGGTGGCACTCAGACAATTATTGCTGCTCCAACGACTGCTACGAATTCATCTACTCAAAGCATCTGTGGTGGAAGCGCCACTTTAGCAGGCAATTCACCAACTATTGGAAACGGTACATGGAGTGTTTTCAGCGGTCCAAGCACTTTATCGACGCAATTTGCAAACACAAGTGTTTATAATACAACGTTCACTCCAACCGGTGGCGATGGAAATTATGTAGTTCGCTGGACCATCAGCAACTCTTGTTCATCCACTAGTGCCGATGCAACGGTAACGGTATCTTCTGTTGCTCCATCCTGTGCAACCCAGACCTCGCCCGCAAATGGAGCAACGGGTCAGCTGGTGCCGGGAGTAACCCTTACATGGAATGCTGTTTCCGGTGCAAGTGGTTACGATGTATTTCTTCAGGCCGGTACCAATCCGCCAACTACACTTGAATCTTCCAATCAGGCCGGTACTTCATATTCAACAGGCCCTTTGAATCCGTCGACAACGTATTACTGGTATGTCGTTCCGCGCAACATCTGCGGTGCTGCATCGGGATGTAGTGCTTCTGCTTTTTCATTTATAACAGGCACATGCACCTCCGATATTTATGTAACAGCAACGGCCGGCACGCTAACAGGAAGTTATACAACACTGAAAGGCGCTTTTGATAAAATAAATGACGGCACTCATCAGGGAGTCATTACAATCAGTGTTGGCCGAAATACGACTGAAACAGCTACGGCATTACTTAACAGAAGTACCGGAACAGCGCCATATTCATCGGTGCTGATTCAGCCTTGCGGCGGGTCCTATACAATTTCCGGTTCACTTTCAGGTGTTCCGGTCATTAACCTCAATGGCGCCGATAATGTCGCCATAGATGGCATAAATAGTGGCGGAAACATGCTTGCAATTGCAAATAGCAGCGCAACCGCCGGATCCAGCGCCATTCAGTTTATCAACGATGCAACCAGCAATATTGTGCGGAATTGTAATATTTATAGTTCCAATATCAGTACTTCGTCAGGTACAATTGTGTTCAGCACTACTATTTACACCACCGGAAATGACAACAATACCATTGAGTACTGTAGTATTTACAATGGCACAACCGCACCTTACGTTGGGATTTATTCAAGCGGAACAACCACTTCCAATGCGCATTACAACAGCAATAATACGATTTCGAATTGTAATATTTACAATTTTATTAATCCTACCGGGAATGATGGATACGACACACCTCCGGATGTTTGGCCACATGAATTTACCCCTGGGACTGATTTCGGAATTCGATTGATTGATGGTACAACAGCATGGACAATAAGCAATAATAGCTTATACAGGACCAATACAACCACTTCTTATAACCACACAAATTCAGCAACCCATTACGGAATTTTCATTTCCAATACATCAGGCGGCGGGTTTACGGTATCCGGAAATTACATAGGTGGTGCGGCTGCAATGAACGGTGGTTCGTCATGGGGTCTGGGACCGACGACTAAAAACAGCAATTTCAGAGGAATTCATGTGAATACAAGTGCGACATTAGCATCCAACATTTCAAGCAATGTGGTTGATAATATTACGTTCACGACCAGTGCCGGAGGGACAAGCCAGGACTGTGTATTTGCAGGAATTATGCTTAAAGGCCTGCATATAGCAAATAGTAATATCATTGGTACAGAAACGAAAGGTATTTCTGTAACCGGAACAGCCGGATACAGTGATATAAACGGCATTTACTATTTTGATGAATCGGCATCAGTTCCCGCCACATTTACTTCGAATGACAATATAATCGGGAAAATCACCAATACCAATACAGGTGGTAATGCCTCATTCTATGGTATACGCGCATATTCCTACACACATGCTATGAACTGGACATGTACCAACAATATTGTTGGTGGTGCTGCTGCCAATTCTATAACATGCACTGGTACTTCCGGAAATTGGGTACATGGAATTTTCTTTTCATGGGGAACGTCAGCCAATGTAACAGGCAATACTATACGTAATATAACAAATGATGAGGGTTCAATGAATGGTATAAAGGCGCAGCCTGATAACCTGAGTGGTATTACGGCCACTTATTTAATCAGTGGAAACACTATTCACAACCTGACATTGACTTCCGGAACCAATTATGGCATATTACTCAATGGAAACCGATCAACCAACAATGTCCTGGAAAAGAATAAAATATATTCTTTGACGGGAACAACTGCTTATGGAATTTGCCAGGAGAATAATTATGGTGGTTTTTCAGATGTTATACGTAACAATATGATTGCAATCAATAATGGCATTGCGACCTCTACCACCGTAGGTATCCGTTACAACGCCAGTACAACCGGAAATTGCAACATATATCACAATTCTGTTTATTTGCACGGAAGCTCCACTATAGCATACTGTATTGAAAAATATTCTGCGGCCACCTCCTGTAATGTGAAAAACAATATCTTCTTTAATGCATGTTCGGGAAGCTCCAGGGCTTCACTGAATTATTATAATCAAACTGGACTTACTTCCAATTGCAACGACTTATATGCACCGGCATGCAGTACTGGCTATGTAAATCCAACAGGCTACGGAACACTCGCCAGCTGGCAGGGTACAGGTCACGATCTGAATTCTGTTTGTATTAATCCTGGATTCATAAGTTTGACAGCACCTTACGATCTTCATGTAGCTGCAGGTATTCAGATATTTTCATGCCTGGGATTGGCAACTGATGATTTTGACAGCGAAGGTCGTCTTGTTCCTCATATGGGCGCCGATGAAGCCCCAACTACTTTACTGCCGGTTTCATTGCTTGGTTTCGCAGCCATTTGTGCAAATGAAGAGGTGAATCTGGAATGGTCCACCGCTACCGAAACAAACAACAACTATTTCACCCTCGAGCGCAGCTCCGATATGAATGAATGGACATTGGTGGGCAAGGTTGTGGGTGCCGGAAATAGCAACAGCATTCTGAATTACAGCTTCACCGATAAGGAGCAATACCGGGGAATGGCCTATTACCGCCTCACACAGACCGATTACAACGGAGAGTCGGAAACTTTCGAGCCGGTGGCTGTACGATGCAATGAAATAAATTCAGACATCTCCTGCTATCCAAATCCTTTCACCGATCAGCTGGTGGTAACATTGCAAAACATCGGCGCGGAGCAGGGAAGTCTTGTGCTGCGCGATGTGACTGGCCGTGTGATCATGTATCGTGAACTGAGCTCCGATGATTTTAGTCAGCAATCGGTGGCACTGAAACTTTCGGGAATCGCATCGGGTGTGTATTCGCTCGAATTCAGGTCCGGCAGTATAGTGAAGACTGTGAGAGTTGTGAAGAATAAATAAAGCTTGCGGCATGAGGCAGGCGGCATGCGGCACAACGCTTAGGGCTCAATGCACAACGCTTAGCCCGCTGTCATCCTGAGACATCCAGCGATGCGCGCCTCGCAACCTAAATAAAAAATGACAATGGGGCAAACATAATATTCCATCGTCCGATGGCGACGAAGGAGGCAGAGGATATGGAATCGTTATGTTTGCCGCAAAACCGACGATTCCATATTCTGCGATTCTCTCCGAACGATGGAATATCGGTTTTGCTCTTTTGATTGATTTTAAATAGATTATGCGAGAGTGTCATTAGCAGTGTTTGAAGTGACGACCTGGAAATATCATCAAGCTTCAAATGTATCGAAGGGGGCAGCGGGATAAACTCCGCACATGGAACTAGAAGACGCGACTTGTCATCACGTGAAACGTGACAAGCTGTTTTACGTGAAGCACCTTTGAGTTGGATGGTCACGCGTCAGGAGACGCGCGCCCAACGTAGGGGTTCGGCCACCATGGCAAAACGCTTAAAGCTCAAGGCTTAAAATGGCCCGAATTCTTAAGCCTTAAATTTTTAAACTTTCAAGCTGTTGTACTAAGTTCCCGGTCATTGTCTGAGTCACAGCTTTTCTGACTCAGCCGGGATACTCCCTGAAGACCTTCGACTTATCACGTTTTACGTGAAGCATCGGCCTGCACTTCCCGACGACTCCATATCCACGCGGAGTTTGCGCAGCTCGGTTACGTTCGGACGGTGGAATGCCTGTAAGCATTGCATCATTCCGCCGTTCGGAGAATTTCAACTCTGCATTGGGCGCGCGTCTCATGACGCGTGACCTGGATAGTCATTCGAAGAACACGGAACCGTTGCAGCGGAGCAGGAGGCATGGTTTCTTCCCGACTGCCTGCCCGCCCACTGGCAGAGCTCCATGTCCTCGCGGAGTTTGCGCAGCTCGGCTGTGTTCGGACGGTGGGATGTTGTAACAAGGCACTGTTTAAAGACAGACTACGAAATCACATTTAAAAGATCATGTCGGTCCAGGCCTGAATCCGGCCATGCAAGCACGATTGCGATATATGTTGGCATTTAGATATGTTATGTTTGCAAAAACAATTTAATAGTATGAAATTAATTGTCATTAGTCGAAATTCAACCTATTCGAATGAAACTTAACAATGATAAATAACATACTTAATTGTAATCACTTCACATGCTTCGTAAATTTACCTGATTGTGTTTTTAAATCCAAAAATCCCCTACTATGAAAACATTTTTTACCCTCATTCTTACTTTGTATTTGTTCTCTTTTCTCAACGCACAGGAAGTCAAAATCAACAACGATTTGGTTGTGGAAGCAGACGGGACAGTGAAATATCTGAACAATGCCACTGTTTTTGATGATTTGATGGTCTTTCCTGATGCAACCGGTAAAAATGGATCCAAGTCACCAACATTGTCTCAGTTTAAAAATGACGGGTCAACCAGCCAGGGTGTGTACTTATGGATGTTCAGCGAAGCTGCAGAACAAGAGGTCTTTTTTACGGTTCAGCTTCCTCATAGTTATAAAACAGGTACTGCAATTTATCCGCATGTGCACTGGGCAACAACAACAGGTACTCCATCAGGATCGGATGTTGTATGGAGTCTTGAATACTCAGTAATAGCGATTGGTGGAACGTTTTCCAATACTTCTTCAATAAATGCTACTAATTTAAATGCATCAATATCTCCATCAGGCACCTTTCAGCATTTGATTTCCTCATTCCCGACTATCAGCGGCACAGGCCTGGAAATCAGTACAGTCATAATAGGCCGCTTGTACAGAAATGTAGGCCATGGGGCCGATACATTTGCCAATCCTGTAGGTCTGCTGGGCTTTGATATTCATTTCGAAAAAGACACCGATGGTAGCCGCACAGAATATAGCAAGTAAGAAGAGCCGCCATCAATAAATCAATACTGAAAAAGTATGAAAATCTGGAATATCAAACAATATTTGCTAGCGCTGTCTTTGCTGACATTAGCTGAGCCAGTGGTTTCGCAGGGAGTTCAGATAACTTCAGGTGGAAAAATCGAAGCAACCGGGAGCGCCACCATAGAAATCACGGATGGCAATTTCATCAACAGCGGCACCTTTACTCCTGGTGCAAGCACGGTTACTTTCAACGGCACCGCTCTTCAAACGATAACTTCGGGTGGAAGCTCATTCAATAATGCTGTTTTTAACAACCAAAAATCGGGACACAGCGATATCAATATTTCGGATCCATTGTCAATTACAGGCTCAACAACTTTTACAAATGGGATTTTGTATTACTCCGGCACCGGCACCTTAACATTCGGATTGGCAGCCACATCCACCAACGGCAATGCCGGAAGTTTTGTTGACGGCCAGGTATCGAAAATTGGCACAACTGCATTTACTTTTCCGGTTGGCGATGTAAAAAGCGGTAATGCCATATGGGCGCCGATTGCAATTGCAGCGCCGGCTGTGTCTTCTACAATTTCAACTGAATATTTTTTAGAAGCACCAGCCAACTACAACGATCCTGACTATTTCTGCGATGTTGCAGCATTCGATTTTGTCAGCAGCACAGAATACTGGACAATATCATCCACCAGTGCCACCCCCGAAGTGACGTTATTCTGGATGGATGGAACACGCAGTGGAGTTCAGAATCTGGCTGATCTTCTGGTTGCCAGCTGGGAAGATTGTTCTGTCAACAAGTGGGTGAACAAGGGTGGAACGACAACTGGCACAACAGCAGCGGGTTCAATAACGATCACAATCCCAATGACTTCATTTAATAAAGTTACGTTTGCCAGTAAAGGCGGACAAAACACCCTTCCTGTTTCACTTCTTGGCTTTTCAGCCAAATGCGCTAATGAAGGGGTGAATCTGGAATGGTCCACCGCCACCGAAATCGACAACAACTATTTCACCCTCGAGCGCAGCGCTGATCTGTATGAGTGGTCGCTGGTGGGCAAGGTTCAGGGCGCAGGCAACAGCAATACAATGTTGAACTATAGTTATTTGGATCCATATTCATATAGCGGAATTACCTACTACCGTCTCAAACAAACCGATTTCAACGGAACTTCTGAAACATTCGAGCCGGTGGCTGTACGATGCAATGAAATAAATTCAGACATTTCCTGCTATCCGAATCCATTCACCGATCAGCTGGTCATCAGCTTGCAGCATGTAGAAGGCGCTGAAGGAGAAATCAGATTGATTGATGTGACCGGCCGCATTGTTATGCACCAAGGATTGATTTCATCGGAATTAATGCAGAATACGATTGAGCTCACTATTCCCGACATCGCCGAAGGTGTGTATTCGCTCGAATTCAGGTCCGGCAGTATAGTGAAGACTGTGAGAGTTGTGAAGAGCAAGTAAAGGCACAACGCTTAGAGCACAACGCACAACGCAGGGTTTTGTAAATAAAAAAAAATACAAAGAGCCTTCCGGATTCCGGGGGGCTTTTTTTGCCCGATGCACAGTGAATAACGCGCATTGCACCCAACATTTTGTCGTCCGCCGGACATTTTTTGCGAAAAGGAGCGGACACGGAATCGTTGGGTGCTCAGTCTCTCTTCCCCTGACGATTAAGGTCAGCAGTGTCTGTTTGTTAACTTTATATAGCTGACGCTAAAATGTCGGGAAACACAGTGCACAAATCACAACGCTTAGCCTGCTGTCTCCTTCGATACGTCGCAAGCTTTTTTCTGTAAAAGCGCTATGGGAGCGACACTCAGGATGACAGCAGGTTATGCTCGAACACTAGAATGTCGGGAAAGATATAAACGGTAACAATCCAACGCAAAGAGATTGCTTTGCAATGCACTCAGGTTGGATTGACGCTAAAATGTCAGGATGCGCTAAAACAATCAATTCTTCTTAAAACCAATGCTCTTTTTATGAGCATCTCCAACCAAATCGTTTTCCTCAGCATTGTAGATGTCGGCCAGTGTCAAAGCTTCATTCAGCAATGGTTGACGATTAATTTCTGTTTGAAGTAAAACGGATTTTTCGATTTTAAGTTTATCGAAATAATAGCGAACCACCATTCTTCCTTTCCGAAGCAAGGCCTCGTCAATTTCTTTCAAATCAGCATTGAATGTGCAAATAATTTTCAGTCGTAAAGCGTCGCCCAGCAAGCCATCGCCCATATTGAGCAGATTCACCAGCGCGTTGGACGGGCCATTGCTTTTGCGCGACTGAATGAGGTTTTCACAGTCTTCGATAATCAGAATACTGTCGCGGTATTGCGTAATAAAAGGGAGAAAATCAGGCTCGTTGAGAGCGCCAACCATATTCAGCGGAACATAAATAAAATTCTTTTCAGTACTGTTTATGAGATGTCTGATGTAGGTCGTTTTACCGCTCCCATACAAGCCATGAAGCAACACAATTCCCGAAGCTTTTGGTTCGTTCAGAAACGCCTTAATCTTTTTATCGGCAGCTGTAAAATCATCATTATACTGTTTTTGAATGTCAATATCAAACGATTTAATCTCAAAATACTCGAGGTCAAATCCGAATTGATTGGTGATCATGCTGAATTTATGCAGTTTTTTGCGCTCACGTTCTTCGGTGTCGCCTTCAATTATTGAAAGTATTTTTTCGACTTCTTCTTTTTTCATTGCTGATGGATACAGCAGGGCATAAGCTGAGTCGAGTAAATGAATCATAATTCCTTCGCCAATTTTATAAATCAGCTCCTGCCCGATGTGGTTCTCCTCTACCGGATCAGGATTGAAGGCGTGTTTGCTCATGTTCATGTGAAAAATCAATTCCGTATTTTGCCAGTATTCAGAATTTTTCAATCGTTCTTCGATTTTATCATGCTCGTCAGCTCGGGTGTAACTTTGCTTAACAAAAGCAATGGCATCAAACAACCGGTAATAAAGAACCCGGCTGTTTATATTTCCGGAGTCATCATAAAAATCGATGTCCGAAGCTTTGTTATTCATTCTTCGGTTATCAATCGGACGTAAACTAAATCCCATTTTTGATTGTAAAATTAATGCTTCCATGTGTTGCAAAAGTGCTTGTTGAAAACTATTGTGTGTTCATAACCCTGCTCATGGATGCAGAATTGAAATTAATACATAAAATTTTTCTATATCATGACATGTCCTTCTTCCCCGACGGTTCCATGTCCTCACTTCTTTCGGACGGTGGAATATCGGGAAAGACACTGATGTCAACAATCCAACGCAGAGAGATTGCTTTGCAATGCACTCAGGTTGGATTGACGCTAAAATGTCACACAGGGGCTGCAACATTCCGCCGTTCTGAGAATTTCAACCTTGTATTGGGCGCACGTCTCCCGCTTGCAACGTTTTACGTTGACGCGTGACCAGGGTAATTCCGAAAGCTCATTCGCAGAACACGGAACCGTTGCAGCGGTGCGCTGGCTTGCATTTCCCGACGATTCCATGTCAGCGATATCTGTTTGTTATCCTCAGCAGGCTGACGATAGAATGTCGGGGAGGGCGGTGTGCAATGCTCAAGCCCGCTGTCATTCAGTAACAAAAGCTTTCGTGAGTTTGAAGAATTGACTTTAAAAATACCAGACTTCAAATGTATCGAAGAACGACAGCGGGTTTAAATAAGTCGCACTTCGATACGATGAAGACTCGTGAACGATAACGCTTAATGCTTCATCACTCTGTGTGACAGATGTTTTTGGCCCCGCTGTCATTCAAAGTGTCTGCCATCAGGCGAAGGTATCCCCGCCAGCTTTGCAGCGGGCAGGAAAGACCGACAACTAGCCCATGTCGGGAAGACGCTGCAATTTTCATTGACACTAATCTTGCATTCCAGACAACTTTAATATTAATATTATATGATTTTACGTGGAATAATCTAACTTTCATTGATATATTGAAAGAAATTCACTAATTTTGCAAACTAATTCGAATATTTAAGTTACGAAACTGCGACATATGGGGTACATACAGTTCGATAAAAAGCAACTAATCAACCTTGAGTACGTTCTGAACAAGGAGATTCTGCGCACCAACAGGGCCGGGGCTTATGCATCGACAACTATAATTGGATGCAACACAAGGAAATATCATGGATTGTTGGTATGTCCTCAACCGGCCATTGACAACGAATTGCACGTTTTGCTTTCCTGCATCGATGAAAGTATTATTCAACACGACAGCGAATTCAACCTTTCACTGCACCGCTATCCAGGCTCGTGGTCGCCCAAAGGGCATAAGTATCTGGTGGATTTTGATTCGGAACCCACTGTCGCCCTTTTCTATCAGGTAGGCGGCGTTTTGATGAAAAAAGAAATGCTTTTCGGGGTCGATGATCGCATTCTGATTCGATATACACTGCTCGAAGCACATAGCCCGACCAAATTACGGCTGCGGCCATTTATGGCTTATCGCCAACGTCACAACCTGAGTAAGGCCAATGAATTTGTCGACCGCAAATATTCCGTCATCAACGGCGGTATTAAAACCCGCATGTATAAAGGTTATAGCTATCTGCATTATCAGTTTTCACGCGATGCCGGCTATGTCCATGTTCCTGACTGGTATTTTAATTTCGAGTATCCCAAAGATCTCGATCGGGGTTACGATGGTCATGAAGACCTCTTTACGCCTGGATATTTCGAAGTCGATATGGTCAAGGGAACTCCATTGATCATTTCAGTAGGCACCTCGGAAATGGATCCTAAAAATCTCACAAGGACTTTTACACGGGAACTGAACAAACGCACGCCGCGCAGCAGCTATTGGAATTGTTTGAATAATTCAGCCAACCAGTTTATTGTTACCCGCGAGAAAAAGACAGAGATTGTGGCCGGCTATCCGTGGTTTGGGCGCTGGGGGCGCGATACATTAATCTCGCTTCCGGGACTCACACTCACCCGCGACATGGATCTGACTTTTAAATCGGCCATTGATTCGCTGATAATGGATATGAATGGGCCATTGCTGCCCAATGTTGGTACCGGCAAAGAAGCTGCTTTCAATTCCATCGATGCGCCGCTGTGGCTCTTTTGGGCTATGCAGCAATATGTACTGATGGCTGCCGCCAGCGAAAAAAATGTGTGGGAAGATTATGGTCCTACCATGAAAATCGTTCTCAACGGGCTCCGCAACGGGAAAGTGAATGGCATTTACATGAAGCCAAACGGACTGCTCTATGCTTTGATTCCTGGAAAAGCTCTCACATGGATGGATGCCATAGTCGACGGAAAGCCGGTTACACAACGTGGCGGGCTAGCCGTTGAAATCAATGCTCTATGGTACAATGCCATTATGTTTGCATTGCAAATGGCCGAAAAATGTGGTGATGAAAGCTTTGTTCTCAATTGGAAAGCCATTGCCGAAAAAATTCCAGTTTCGTTTAAAGATACTTTCTGGTCGAAAGACAAAGGTTATCTGGCCGATTATGTAGATGGTGATTTCAAGGATTGGAGCGTTCGTCCGAATATGGTTTTTGCTACATCACTTCCTTACAGTCCTGTCAGTGAAAAAATCAGACAGCTGGTGTTGGATAAAATTCGCCAGGAACTGCTCACCCCACGCGGATTGCGCACTTTGAGTCCAATCGATACAAAATATAAGGGTAACTACGAAGGCGCCATCAGAGACCGCGATCTGGCTTATCATCAAGGCACAGTGTGGCCCTGGCTGCTCAGTCATTATGTTGAGGGATTTCTGAAAATATATGGAAATGAAGGCGTGGAGCAGGTGAGACCATTGTACGATAATTTCGAGACAACGCTTTTCGAACATGGCATTGGTACTATCAGCGAGGTTTATAGCGGAGATCCGCCGCATCGTCCGGGTGGCGCCATTTCTCAGGCCTGGAGCGTGTCGGAGATCATGCGGATTAAATGGATGATTGACAAATACACAGGCGAATCATGAAAGTTCTGATGTTTGGGTGGGAGTTTCCTCCGCATATCACCGGAGGTCTGGGTACAGCTTGTTTAGGGCTGACGCGGTCACTCGCGCGTATGCACACCGATGTACTCTTTGTGGTGCCCCGTGCTTTTGGTGATGAGGATACCAGCATGGTGAATCTTGTGAATGCATCGGATGTTGAAGTGGATCTGGAAAAATCGGAGTACAGCGAATTCTGGAAACGCATTCAGTATATGTCGGTGGCTTCTGATATTATTCCTTATGTCGGGCCGGTTGAATATTCCAAAACTCATATCAAAAATCTCAAAAAAGAATTTCACAGCAATAGTATTTTTTCGCACCGTTACACCTTCAGTGGTTCCTACGGCAATGATCTGATGTTCGAAGTATCGCGCTATGCCTTGATTGCGAGCGGTATTGCGGCTAAGAATAATTTCGACATCATACATGCACACGACTGGCTCACATATCCGGCCGGCATTGCAGCCAAGCAGGTGAGCGGGAAACCACTTGTGATCCATGTTCATGCTACCGAATTCGATCGTTCGGGCGAGCATGTCAACCAGCGGGTGTTTGAAATTGAACGTGAAGGAATGATGCAGGCCGACCGTGTAATCACGGTTTCGAACCTGACGCGAAATATTGTGATTGAACGCTACGGCATCAATCCGGACAAGGTGTTTACAGTGTACAATGGTGCCGATGCTTTTCAGGCGCCCGCAATTGAACATATCGACAAACCGTTTCCTGAAAAAGTGGTAACTTTTTTGGGCCGCATTACTTTTCAGAAAGGTCCCGATTACTTTGTCGAAGCGGCCAAAAAAGTTCTTGAGAAAGATGAAAACGTGCGTTTCGTTATGGCAGGCTCAGGCGATATGTTGCCGCGTATTGTGCGTATGGTATCAAAACATAGAATGGGACACAAATTTCATTTTACGGGATTTCTGAAAGGCAACGATGTGGACAAAATGTTTTCGTACAGCGATGTGTATGTGATGCCCAGTGTTTCTGAGCCCTTTGGCATTTCGCCGCTCGAAGCCATGCGCAGCAGTGTGCCGGTGGTTATTTCGCGGCAGTCGGGTGTTGCAGAGGTTTTGCGTCATGCGCTGAAAGTCGATTTCTGGGATGTCGATGCTATGGCCGACAGCATTTATGGTTTATTGAATTATCCCGCATTGTCGCGTATGTTCTCGCGTTTCGGCCGCAACGAAGTCGAAGATCTGAAATGGGACAATGCAGCTGCATCTGTTCTGAGTATTTATCAGCAATTAGTATAGGAGGCGTTTTATGAGGTCAATCTGTTTTTATTTTCAGGTGCATCAGCCGTTCAGACTGCGGACCTACCGCTTTTTTGAGATCGGAAACAATCATCATTATTTCGATGATTATCAGAATCGCTATATCATGCGTCGTGTAGCTGATAAATGCTATCTGCCCATGAATAAACTGCTTCTGGATCTTATTAAAGAGTTCGGCCATCAGTTTAAAGTGTCGTTCTCGATTTCGGGAGTGGCTCTTGAGCAGTTTAAAAAATATACACCCGAAGTAATTGACAGTTACAGGGCCCTGGCCGAAACTGGCTGTGTTGAATTTATTGCAGAGACATACGGTCACTCGCTGGCTGCTTTACGCAGTGAGCCGGAATTTCGTGCGCAGGTGAAACGTCAGCAACAATTGCTCAACGATTTGATTGGATATCAGAGCACGGCTTTTCGAAATACTGAGCTTATCTATTCAAACGAAATAGGCGACATGGTTTATCGCATGGGCTTCGATGTGATGCTCACTGAAGGAGCCAAGCATGTGCTGGGCTGGAAAAGTCCGAATTACATGTACTGCAACGCTCAGAATCCACGCCTGAAATTGTTGCTGAAAAATTTTCGTCTGAGCGACGATATTGCATTTCGTTTTTCGCAGCAAAGCTGGGAAGGATGGCCGTTGACAGCCGATAAATTTGTTGATTGGCTCAATGAGGTCGATCAACGCGAAGAGGTGGTGAACCTTTTCATGGATTATGAGACTTTTGGCGAGCATCAGTGGCCGGAAACCGGCATTTTTGAATTCATGAAAGCGCTGCCGGGCCAGGTGTTTGCCAAATCCAATTTCACGTTCAATACACCTACGGAGCTTGGACAGATGATGCAGCCCGTTGCGCCGGTACATGTGCCTTTTCCGATTTCGTGGGCCGACGAAGAACGCGACCTCACTGCCTGGCTGGGCAACGATTTGCAGGACGACGCTTTTGATACATTGTACAGTCTCACCGAAAAAATGGAATACGTCATCAATTATTCACGGAGCATGGAAAACATGGCGGCTGAAAGCGGCACAGCCATGAAAGTGAGTGTTGATGAGCTTAAGAAGCTACATGATGATTGGGTGAAACTGCAGACCAGCGACCATTTTTATTACATGTGCACCAAATGGTTTGCCGATGGTGATGTGCATAAATATTTCAATCCATATGGTACGCCCTACGATGCATATATAAATTTCATGAACGTGTTGAGCGATTTCATGCTGCGTCTCAGTCAGCATTCGTTTCTGAATAGCACGCCGGAATTGGCTCCTGTAGCGGAACAACCGAAGGTGGAAACAAAAAAAGTAGTGAAGCTCACGGTCGGTAAAAAGGCAACAGCAAAAAAATCCACTGCCAAAAAAGCTCCTGAAAAAAAGGCTGCAACAAAGAAAGCTGCAGAGAAGAAAACAACAAAAGCAAAAGTTGCGACCACGAAAATCACAGTGAAGAAAACTGCTGCTAAGAAAAAGCCGGATACTGAATAACATTTTTAGAAATGAAGTTGTGCGTAATTTCAGTGGTTCTGTTTCTGCTGGCAATGGCTGCAGTGGCGCAGGACAAAAGTCCGAATAACATTAATAAGCGACTGCCGATGAAAGAAACGCCTGACTCGTTAACGCCCGGCGCACGCCATTTTATCGGATGGAATTTTAGCCGGATATTTAGCACTATGTGGGCTTTTTCTTTTGAATATACAACCGATCGTTGTAACTCCCTAAACCTTGAACTGGCCTATAAACCCGCACTTGAAAATATTCACATGTCGTCGCGATATTCATATTTCCCGAGAAATGTGTCGCGAAATGCTTCAGAGATCTGGTCTGGAAAATTATCGTTCCGGCAATACACCAGAGCAGGACAGAACTCATTTATTTTGGGCCTTATTTCAGATTCGATTATCTCGAAGCAAACAATGCCATCATCAAAGATGTCTACGGAAGCGACACGTACGATCTGACCAGAAGTACCCGCTTGTTTAAAGCTGGTTTTTCGCTGGGCAGCCGAAATATTTTTGATGGGTTTTCGTTTTTCTGGGGTGTTAGTGTTGGCGCTGGTATATACGATGATTCTCATACCATTATTCAACTTCACCCAATTTATTACGAAGAACACACGATAGATTATCCCTATGGTCAGGGTTATCCTGTTCCCGACTTTACGATTGACATGGGATTTGCTTTTGGATTCCGAAAGCCAGCAATGTTTGGAAAGTAGTCGGCAATCCCATAATCAGGGCCTGCTGAAAAACACTGCTCCGAAGAAAAAATAGAAGCCGGAACCGAAGGCGTAGGGTCGCCATTATGAATTTTTCATCTATTGTGTTCAATACTGACCTGCGCAGCATTGAAAACTAAACATGTGCTATAAACTCAAAAAATCAACAAAGACCTCAATGAAGTTCCCGGGCTCCGCCCCGGGATCTCATGCTATACTACAGACTTTTTTTGTTGATTTTCGCTGCCGACGCTTCGACGGAGTTTAACCCGCTGTCAATCCTTCGACTCCGCTGCTAATGACACACTCGTATAAACCTCTAAAAATCAAACAGAAGGTTAAAACCGATATTCCATCGTTCGGAGAGAAACGTAGAATATGGAATCGTCGGTTTTGCGGCAAACATAACGATTCCATATCCTCTGCCTCCTTCGTCGCCATCGGACGATGGAATATTATGTTTGCCCCATTGCTGGTGGTCTCAGGATGACAGCGGCGGGGACTCAGCGTGACAAAAGCAAGCCTTAGTGTGCCAGCAGCACTCACTTGATTTCTAATTCTTGATAAGAAGTGTGCAATACCGGTGGTCTCCGGCAACATTATCAGAAACAAAAAAGGGCCTGATTCATCAATCAAGCCCTTTTTAAAGATTGAAAATATTATTGAATGTGATAACTGATCAAATTATACTCTAATCGGGAGAGATTAGACAAATACAGTCTGGTCTTTTTCACCAATCCAATATTTTCACAATAATGATTATGAAACAGATATGGTACCGAGTAATTGTCCTCTTTTCTGTACAACGCACCCTGATAATCCAGACAATCAAAGGTACCGGCAGGCACTGTGATTGCTGCTGACTGAGCGACCCGCGAGTAATCAATATAGCATAATGTATCATTATTGTATATGTAGTAATCAGTGAATGAAAATCCAGGAGTCAGTCTGAAAATAATTTTCCCGCTTTTGTTCACAATACAGTCAGAGGAATCTCGGTAATGAGTTGTATCAGGTGTCGAAAAACCAACGAAATTGTGTTCAACGATACGGTTATACGTGAAGTTGTTTATTGTAGTGTCACTGATGACTTCTATAGTATCGTTTCCCCAGCTTTGATTGAGGACATTTCCTGAACTGTCATAATAGTTTTGTTCATACACCCAGTAGTTGCCTGGGGTCAGAGGCAGGTAATCCATTACCGAAGTCTGTTGTGTTTCAGGAATTTCTGTTGGTTCATCTTTTTTGCACGATGCAAAGGCCATCAGCCCTGCGATGACGATAATCATTGTTCTTTTTTTCATTTATTTGGTTTTTGGTTTATGAAAAAAAGTAGATCTATTGCATAGAAATGATTTAATGTTGCATTAACGGGATTGTCAAAAATAAATTGCAATAAATTATCAAAACAAGTTTCGATATTCCGGAATGAAGGTACAAACAGCAATTGCTGCCAGCCCGTCAATTCAGTTCGCGTAATTGCCGCATTCAGTTTTTCAACGCTTTCGTGGGCATAGCCGTAGAGCATATTGGTGTTTTTATGTGTTACTGTTTTTTGTATTGAATCTTAATGAGACGTTTCCATCAGTTCTTCAAAATGTGAAATTATTTCAAGTTTTCAACCAATTGCACCTATTTATCCACATTTAACGTCGCGGTCTCTGACAGATTAGTATTTTTGTGAATGTGGGGTAAAACGGCCACACGAGCATTTGTATTTTTTCAAAAAAAACTGGCACATGAATATGCAGCAGATGGAAAAACCAGACTTTCTTTTTGAAGTAAGCTGGGAAGTATGTAATAAAGTTGGCGGTATCAACACCGTGATTGCCACCAAAGCGCTTCGCATCAGCGAACGCATCGAATCGGGCTATATCCTGATTGGTCCCGACATTCATTCAGGCCAGCTGCCTGCCGATGTCTTTACCGAAGACAACAGCATTCACCCGCAATGGGTAAGCAAAGCCCGCATGGATGGATTACATTTCCGCATCGGACGCTGGCATGTGCCTGGTAATCCCATTGCAATCCTGCTCGACTTCTCTGGTTTGTATTCTAAAAAAGATATTGTTTTCAAAGAACTTTGGGAAAAATACAAACTCGATTCGCTCTATGGCGGCTGGGATTATGTGGAACCAACCCTTTTCGGATACGAGGCCGGACGCCTGATTGAGCATTTTTATAATTACAATGTTACGTCCGAAGACCGCATTGCCGCTCATTTTCATGAATGGATGACCGGTGCCGGCATTCTGTATCTCAAAGACCGTGTGCCGCAGGCAGGACGTGTATTTACAACTCATGCTACGGTGATGGGTCGTTCGGTGGCTGGTATGAATCTGCCGCTGTACAGCAAAATGGAAGAGTTCAATCCTGAAGGAATGGCGCGCGAACTCAATGTGCTTTCGAAATTCAGTCTCGAAAAACTCAGTGCACAGCATGCCGATGTGTTTACCACTGTTTCTGATATTACAGGAAAAGAATGCACGCATTTTCTTTCTAAAAAACCCGATCTCATTACACCGAATGGTTTCGAAGATACCATTGTTCCTCACGAAGAGGAGTTCAACAAACGTCGCGCTGCCTCGCGTAAACTGCTGAAAAGTCTTGTAAGAAGTGTCATTGGAAAAGACGTTGCCGACAATACGTTATACGTCATTAACTCTGGTCGTTACGAATTCCGCAACAAAGGAATCGATTTGTTCATTGAAGCGTTGGCCGATTTAAAACTTCAACATAAAACTGAGCGCGACGTGGTCGCCATTATTGCCGTTCCTGCGAACAATGCAGGTGTTCGTCAGGATGTAAAGCAATGCATGGCTGATGATGAAATTACTACAACGCCTGGCAATCTTACGCATTATTTATTCAACGAAGACAACGACGCGATAATGCATGCTATTCGCAAAAATGGCTTGCAGTGCGACGATGAAAGCAATGTGAATGTGATTTTTATTCCAAGTTATCTGGATGGAAATGATGGATTACTAAATTTCAATTATTACGATTTTCTCATTGGATGCGATCTTTCTGTATTCCCTTCCTATTATGAACCATGGGGTTACACGCCACTTGAGGCAGTGGCCTTTCATATTCCGACCATTACCACAACATTAGCTGGTTTTGGTGTATGGATGCAGGATGCAGGCAAAGTGAACGGTGGCGTAAAAGTGATTGAGCGCGATGATTACAATGCCGATTTTGTGGTGAGCGAAATCTCGCGCTACATACTTGAATGGGCCGGTTGCTCACGCGAAGAATTTCAGCATCATCGCGAAAGTGCGTTGCATGCTTCGCAGGAAGCGTTGTGGGAAAATCTATCAAAGCATTATTTTGATGCTTATAATCGGACAATTCTGCAATCGGTGAAGCGTCAGCCTCAGTTTAGTAAAAAATCACTGCCGCAGGAGCATGTGCTCGAAAAAGCTGGTGTGGCTGAGCCAAACTGGCGCAAGATATATGTTAAACCAGAATTGCCTGAGCGCTTGAGCAAACTGATGCGTCTGAGCAAAAATATCTGGTGGACATGGAGCCATTCAGCCATTCGATTGTTCGAATCCATCAGTCCGCAGCTGTGGGAACGCAGCGGCTATAATCCGATTGCGATGCTCGAGCTCATGTCGCTTAAAGAAATAAATGAACTGGCAACCAATCCGGAATTCCTATTCCGACTCGATCTGGTATTCCGCGAATTCGAAGAATACATGGATCAGCCGCTCGACGACGAACGTCCGTCGGTAGCGTATTTCTGCATGGAATATGGTTTTCACGCATCGTTGAAATTATACTCAGGCGGTCTGGGTGTGCTCGCCGGCGATTATCTGAAACAAGCGTCTGATAGCGGCATTCGCATGTCGGCTGTTGGACTGCTTTTCCGTCATGGATATTTCAATCAGACTTTTTCGGCAGGCGGCGAACAGATTTCGGAATTCATTCCGCAGAAATTCAGCAACCTCCCAATGATTCCTGTGCGCGATGTGAAAGGCGAGTGGGTGAAAATTGGAGTCAGCTTTCCAGGTCGCCAGGTGGTGGCTAAAGTATGGGAAGTGCATGTAGGGCGGATTCGATTATTTTTACTTGATACCGACATTGAAGACAACAACGAACAGGATCGTCAGATCACGCACAAACTCTACGGGGGAGATTGGGAAAACCGCTTGAAGCAGGAAATTCTGCTGGGCATTGGTGGTGTGAAAATGCTTGAATATCTTGATTTAAATTTCGATGTATATCATTGCAACGAAGGCCACGCGGCTTTTTCAATCCTGGAGCGGCTCAAAGATTATGTTCAAAACAATGTAATGTCGTTTCAACAAGCGTTGGAAATAGTCAGAGCGCAAACACTGTTCACGACACATACGCCGGTTCCCGCCGGGCATGACGCTTTCAGCGAAGATATGATGCGTATGTATTTTTCTCATTTCCCCGAGAAAATAAATTTAACCTGGAATGAATTTATTGCACTTGGAAAGAGTAATCCAGAAAATGCCGATGAAAAATACAGCATGAGCATTCTGGCTATGAGCGGATCGCAGAATGTGAATGGCGTAAGCCGCATTCATGGCCGCGTTACACGCGAGATGTTCACTGATTTGTATCAGGGATTTTTTTCCGAAGAATTGTACATTGATTATGTTACCAATGGGGTGCATTTGCCCACCTGGTGTAGTCAGGAAATGCAAAATCTCGCAAAGAAATATGACTTCGATGCATTGAAAATGGATCAGGCCGATCCTACTAACTGGGAATTTGTGAATCGTATTCCTGATGAAGAACTCTGGAATGTGCGCAAAACACTCAAAGGCAAGTTGCTCGATATGCTGCGCAATAAGTTGGCGCGCGACATGACGCATCGTCAGGAATCGCCGCGACACATCATCAATGTGCTGGAACAATTCGACGAGAATGCTTTGTATATTGGCTTTGCACGCCGCTTTGCGACCTATAAGCGTGCGCATCTGCTGTTTAAAAACCTCGACAAATTACGCGAACTGGTCAATAATAAAACGCGGCCTGTTCGTTTTGTATATGCCGGAAAAGCGCATCCAGCCGACAAAGCAGGACAGGATTATATTAAATATATCATTGAAATTTCGCGAATGCCGGAATTTGCAGGGAAAGTGATTTTCGTTGAAAACTACGATATGGAAATTGCGCGTCTGCTGGTTGCTGGTGTCGATGTATGGCTCAACACGCCTACACGCCCACTCGAAGCCAGTGGTACCAGCGGCATTAAGGCCTGTCTGAATGGTGTGCTTAACCTGAGTGTTCTTGATGGCTGGTGGGCCGAAGGTTATGTGCCGAAAGGCGGCTGGGCACTGAAAGAAGCGCGCACCTACGAAAATCAGGCGCTGCAGGATGAATTGGATTCGGAGACGTTATACAATTTGCTGGAAGAAGAAATTTTGCCGGCGTACTATCACCGCGAGCAAAACGATATTCCGACAGACTGGCTTGCATTTATCCGAAAAAATTTCACTTCCATTGCGCCGCATTTCACCATGAAGCGTATGCTTGACGAATATTATTCGAAGTTTTATAATCCGCAAATAAAACGCAGCAGAGAATTAAGAAAGGATAATTATGCTGCAGCGCGAGCGCTGTCTTCGTGGAAACGTCGTGTGATGCGCAATTGGGATCAGATAATTCCAGTTGAAATCATAGTACACGACAGTACTGTAAGTCCGTTGCTGCTGGGGCAGGATTTTATTGCAACAGTTACGCTGAACACAGGCGAGCTGCGGGCTGAAGATCTGGCGCTGGACATCATTTTTGGACAAAAGGAAAAGGGTCAAGTGCGACATATTATATTCAAATTCGAAATGAAAGTAAAAAGCTTTGGCAATGGGCAGGCGACTTATGAGGTCATAATTCCAAATCCACGTTCGGGTGTGTTTGATTATGCAATCCGCTTGCGGCCCTCGAATCCGGCTCTGCCTCATCTGCAGGACTTCAATCTGGTGAAGTGGTTGTAAAAAAAATACAATCCCTCGAAGGGTTTCAAACCCTTCGAGGGATTATTATTTTTAATTTTGTCCTATGGATGCTGCGATACTTACAATAGGCGATGAACTACTGATCGGACAAGTGATTGATACCAACTCGGCATGGCTTGCCATGCGCCTCAACGAGCTTGGGATAACCGTAAAAGCCCGTTTCAGCGTTGGCGACAATATGTCGGAAATTCGCGACGCTCTGTACTACGCAACTGAACTCGCCCCGGTAGTCATTACAACCGGCGGTCTTGGTCCCACTTCAGACGATCGAACACGCGAAGTGCTTTGTGATATTTTTGAATGCGAGATGCAGGAAAACGAAGAAGTACTGCGGTATATCAAAGATATGTTTGCAAAACGCGGCTGGCCACTCACCGATGTCAACCGCCGTCAGGCATTGGTTCCAGACCGCGCAAAAGTATTGTTCAATAAGCTGGGGACCGCTCCTGGTCTGTATTTCGAAGATGGATCGACCAATATTTTCGTCATGCCTGGCGTACCGTTTGAAATGAAAGAAATGTTCACCAATCAGGTAACGCCGCATTTGAAAAAACTTGCAGGCAATCAGGTCTATGTTCACGAAACACGCGTATTCAGCGGCATAGGCGAATCATGGCTAAGCGATCACATTAAACCCTGGGAAGAAAAATTACCTAAAAATGTTAGTCTTGCTTATTTGCCCGCGCCCGGCATCATACGGCTGCGACTGAGTCACCTGGCTCAAAACGAACAAGAGGGCAGGGAACTGCTGTGTAATTTGTTTACCGAAGCGATGCCATTAGTTAATGAGTATTTTGTTAGTGCGGTAGATGAACCTATTGCTGCTACACTTTTGCACGAAATGATTGCTTCCGGTAAAACTTTTTGTACTGCCGAAAGCTGTACGGGTGGCTACATTGCACAACAGGTCACATCAATACCTGGTAGCTCGGCTGCGTTCAAAGGCAGTGTGGTGGCTTATTCCAACGAAATAAAAGAAAAATTACTGAACGTCAGTTCTGCGACACTGCAGCAATATGGCGCTGTGAGCGCTCAAACGGTTTGCGAAATGGCTTTGAATGCACGACTGATTTTGAATACAGATTATTCAATGGCTGTAAGTGGTATTGCAGGCCCGGATGGAGGTACTGCTGACAAACCCGTCGGGCTGGTGTGGATTGCCGTGGCTTCGGAAAACGGTGTTGAATCGCAGGAGCTTAAACTTGGCGGAACACGCGAAGTAATTATCGCCCGAAGCGCAGTATCAGCCATGTTCATGTGTCTGAAAGAAAAAAGAAAGGAACAGAAATGAGATTAAAATCACTGCGATTAAATCAGTTTAAAAACTACGAAGAGGTTTCGCTCGACTTCAATGGAAACGTGCATTGCTTCTATGGAAACAATGGTGCCGGCAAAACCAATATTCTCGATGCCATTCATTATCTGAGTTTCACCAAAAGCTATTTCGGCGGCAGCGATCAGCTTTGCATTCGTTTCGGCTACGAGTTTTTCGCTATCAATGGTGAGTTTGAAATGGCTTCGGGTGTGAACGAAAAAGTATCGGTGTCGGTGAAGTCTGGAAGTGAGAAAAAAGTAAAACGCAACGATAAGGAATACCAACGTTTTTCGGAACACATCGGTGCATTTCCGGTCGTCATGATTACGCCGGGCGACATCGATCTCATTAATAATGCGGCTGAAGTCAGGCGCCGTTTCTTCGATGCAGTGATTTCGCAATTCGATAAGACCTATCTCGACGATGTGATTCGCTACAACAAAGTTCTGATGCAGCGCAACAAAGCACTGAAAGAAATGGGCGAACGCGGTCGCGGCGATTTCAACGATCTTGAAGTCTGGAATGCACAATTAGTGAATTACGGACAACGCATTCACGATGCGCGCGGCAAGTATCAGAGCGAGATGCGGGTGTTCTTCGATCGGATGCACGCCCGCCTTACCGGCAATGGCGACACTGCAGAAATCATTTATGAATCGATGCTCAACGAGCGCGACATGAGCGACATGCTGCGCGACAGCTTCCGCAATGACTTCGGCGCTGGCTTTACCACGCAGGGCATTCACCGCGACGATTATGTTTTCATGGTGAATGAAAATCCGGTTCGCCGTTTCGGAAGCCAGGGACAGCAAAAGAGCTTTCTGTTGTCGCTCAAAATGGCGCAATACCTCATTACTGTTGATAAAACAGGCATGACGCCAATTTTATTATTCGATGATATATTCGATAAGCTCGATCCAGAGCGGGTTCGCTTATTAATCAACTTGGTATGTCACGAGCCGTTTGGTCAGGTGTTTATCACCGACACGCACAAGATGCGAATGGAAGACATTATTGGTCACGAAGCGCATATTCAGCTGTTTGAAGTGAAAGACGGCGGCGTATTGTAGCATGAGGCATGCGGTCCCGCCTACGTCGGGATAAACTTCGGGCATGCGGTTTGCGGCTCATTGTTATTCGCATAATGCATAGTGCATGGGGTTAGCTTCGCCCTCGCATTGCGTTTTGACACATCTTGCTTGACGATAAAATGTCGGACAGCACCCAACATTTTGGCGTTCGGAGAATTTCGATCCTGCATTGGGCGCGCGTCTCCTGACGCGTGACCTGAATATTTCGTAAGCTCATTCGAAGAAACGGAACCTTTGCAGGGAAGCAGAGAATTGCATCTACCCGACGATTCCACGTCAGCAATACCATGAGTTCGACCTCTGCGGGCTGACGGTAGAATGTCGGGAAGCTCTCACATATCCGCGCAAGTGAAGTTTTTTTGTTGAAGAAAATATTGAAATACCTTCAAGGTCTTTTATTCAAATACAGTTTCCAGTCGTCCCAGTAGACGGATAATTTTTTTCCGTTGTCTTTCATGTAATTAATAAGATCATCACTGGTATAGAGTTTTTGCGGATTAAAATCGGTAAAACCGTCGGGACATTTTTCCGAAGGATGATGTGTGAAATTGGCAACATCAAACAGAATTTGTCGTTCGCCAGTATCGGAAATCAGCGCCAGAAAAAACCGTCCATTGTTGTCGTCGCCTTCCTTTACGTACATTTCAATGTTCATCCATTGTCCGAATGACACCGGAATATTTTCATTGGTTTGTTCCCACACAACATCCCAGCGCGTTGTTTTCCACTGGGTTGCCGATACATGAAAAAATACGTTGCCGCCAGCTCCTGCATTTGGTTTTATCAGTCCTACCGAAATCCGGAAACGCTTCGATTCATGATGAAGATCGCTGTTGTTCCAGCATTCGAACAAAGTGAGCCAGTCGAATTTTTCATCCCATTGCTTCAACACGGCCAGATCGCTGTGTAGTTTCAATCGGATCGTCTGATATAATTCGCGAAAACATTTGTTTCCCGTCAGCAACGTATTTACACGTCCTTTTTTGTGTCCGCCTTCGCGGATATGGGGCTCGTTGATGGTGAAACACAAAACAGGGTTGCTACTGTCGTCGGGATCCGCTTCAATGGTTGCTTTACGCTGCGAATTACCTCCATCTTCGTAATTTATGTATACTTCGCCGATGTTCTCATTGTTGGCAAAGGCAGACCAGTCGCTCAAAGCCAAAGTATCGTTTCCCGCAAACCCATCGGTGTATGTTGTTCGTTCCGAAATTTCAGTGCCGTTAAAACCGGTCTGAAACACCAGTTGTTCTGCGTCATTGCATTCGCATTTGCAATTGATGCTGGTTTTCCGGCAGCCGAATATTGCGGTAAGCAAAACTAAAAGAAACAGGGATAACAGATGCTTCATAATGCTGAATGCAAAAATACAATATTGATTCATATAATGATTGCAGGGCATAGGTATCTAAAATGCTAAAACCTTTTTTATTGAACATCTTCTACTGCATGCAATAATGCCATATTCACACAATATATTCCCGGGTACACTAAGTAGCACGACGAAATGTGTAGTGTCACAAAGGATCACGGAGTTTGGCACAAAGTCACACAAAGTAAAAAGGTTAAGCAAAAGCCGATGCGATGCACAAACACAACGGTGTTGTGTTTGATCAATTTTTGTCAGATGAAAGGCGAAAACATGCTTTCGTTTACATACTGACAAAAATTATATCGGCTTTTGTTAGTAAAATCAAACTCTGTGGCACTCTGTGAGCCCTCTGTTAAACTCTGTGTAACTGGTATTATTCGTATCCTGATTTCATTTTCAATGGTACTCATCCTCAGGAAAGTGGCAAGTTGAGCTCTCCTCCAGCCGGCTAATCAGTTTATGTACTTGTTTGCAGATTTTTATGCGTTACCCTGATAATGATAGTTGCGAATGATGCATTAAAATTTCCGGTTTTTTCAACCACCCTGGTTCGGTAGAAAAGCGTCAACTATTTTGACAATTTATTCAGATTTTCTCTCACTCTGAATTGTGCTATTTTTTCAATCAGCTTCACCGGAAGCGGCTTGCCGAGCGGGAATTGAACAGCGCCTTTCGAAGTCTTGTATACTTTCAAATCATCGGCGAATGCTTCAATTCCAGATGGCGTCGGATAGAATCCAATGTGGTTTGTATGCGCTGCAAAGTACACCAGCATACCATTTAATTTATACGCAGGCATATGATAGCTAATGACCTCTTCGGCTTCGGGAGCGGATTTGCGGATGATAGTGCGCAACTGTTCGAGCAGGATTTGTAACTCTTCCGGAAAAGACAGAATATAATTTTCGACAGAGTTATCAGACATTTGACTCTTCATTTCCAAAACTCTTTGATGCGTTTGCTTCATCAATACCGTTTATTTGAAAACATAACCCAAAGTGATGGTGCTCGAAAATGCAACGGCAGAGCGGTCTCCAACCCGCATATGATTAAACATATTAAATGTGTAATCGCTTAAATTTGAGAATGCCTCAGTGCCATTTTGTTCAATGTGATTTTGCAAATCTTTATTGGTATATGATTTCCACACAAAAGAATATCCAACACCTAAATTAAATCCGAATGTAAGAAAATTTCCGAGTATATACTGATTGCCATAATTCAGCATCACAGCCAGGCCATTTACGTTTTTATCAGTACGGTAAACAACAGAATTATATGAATCGTAATCGTAAATATAATAATCCATATTGCGCACTTTGTAGCCGGTATAAATGAGCTCTGGTTTAAAGTATTGGCCTTTCAGCGGATGCGAATATTTCATGCCTTTCATATAGTAGCTGCTGCCAAGATTGAATTTTGGGCCTCCGGCAACAAATACGCCCTGTGTCAGATATTCGCCAAATTCAAATCCAGAAAAATTAAACATGGAGTTGTTAATGAATCCAACAGTCGATTCGATATTGGTGCCCATTTTAATCGATTTCTCATAGGTGAGCGCCAGATAATTGCGAAAGATCGAAAAGTAATGAAACTTAATTGCCTGTCGCTTATCAAGAATTTCGGTTTCAGCATTCATCTCCAGTTCATCGCGCTTGATGACTTCAACCGTGCCGTCGGCAAAATGAATTTCGCGGACTTTTTCTTTTGAGATCACATAAATTATTGCATCCTCTGCGAAGTTTTTTTTGTACTCAATATCGTAATCGGTTATTTTGGTAATCTTGCAAACAATAGAATCCTTGTTTTTTGTAATAAGTGTGTCGTTTAGTGATTGAGCGAAGATTGAATTACTCAAGCATAACCCAGCACAAAATAAAATGAATATAAAAACTTTTTTCATGACTATTGATTGCGTTTATTTGAAAATATATCCTAATGTAATGTTTGCCTGAAAGGCAATGCCAGATTGCTCTCCAGAGCGTGTGTGACTATACATTTTGTGGGCATAGCTGTAAGCGCCATCATTGTAATAATAATTGTAGCTAGTGTTATTTTGCGACATATAGTCCACAAGTTCGTCATTGGTGAATTTTGCAGAAGCGAAAGAATAACCTATACCCAGATTGAAACCAAAGGTCATAATATTGCCCAGAATATACTGGTTGCCATAATTCAGAATGACAGCAACACCATTTACATTCACATCCGTAACAAATGAATGCGTTGTTGAGTAATAATAATTTGGATCCCAGGTGGAAAAGGAATAATTAATATTCTTGACTGCGAACGACGACAAAATAATTTCAGGCTTAAAATATTTTCCTTTCAGCGGATGTGAATATTTCATCCCTTTCATATAGTAGCTGTTGCCCAGATTAAATTTTGGTCCGAATTTCACAAAGGCGCCCTGAGAGAGACCATCATGGCTTTCGAACAAGTCGAAATTGAACATGGAATTATTAATTAGTCCAAATGTCGCTTCCACATTGGTCCCCATTTTCAGCGACCGCTCATAGGTGACTGCAAGATGGTCGTTGAATGGCGAGAAAAAATGGAATTTAATAGTCTGCCGTTTATCAAGAATTTCGGTTTCAGCATTCATCTCCATTTCGTCTCGGGTAATAACCTCGACTGTGCCATCCGAAAAATGAATCTGACGGACTTTTTCTTTAGAAATCACATAAATGATGGCATCTGCAGCAATGCTTTTTTTGTACTCAATATCGTAATCGGTTATTTTGGTAATCTTGCAAATAATCTGCTCATTGTTTTTTGTGATGAGTGTATCGTTCAGTGCCTGAGCGAAAATTGAATTACTAAAACATAAACCAGCACAAAATAAAATGAACACAAAAACTTTTTTCATGACTACAGATTTTAGTTCTTTTGATAACTTATTAAAAGCAAAGTTAAAAATAATTGATCCAAAATACAAACATTTTCATCATTTATTTCGATAGAAACGACAATTTATTCGTTTAGAGAAACTGTTGTCTCTTCCCGACGATTCCACGTCAGCAATATCAAATTGTCAACACTGCTCAGCTGACGGTAGAATGTCGGGGAGCAGACCGACCTTCCAGAGTCCGCAATGCAATGGAGGACCAGGAAGAGTCGGATGCTGATACCTCTTACCAACTATTTCATGTTCTGCGATTCTCTCCGAACTATGGAATGTTGGATTGCTGAGACTACACCCAGCCACCAGTTACAATCCCAGTTTAATATCAATCAGCATCTGGATGTCATTCAGCACCGATTTATCGCGCACATCAATCTGGATTCCGCGGCCTTCGGCGTATGCTTTGGCTGCGGACAGTTCATGTTTGATATCTTCTGAAACAGTACTGTTCATCACTGCTTCGAATGCTTTTTGTCCGAACACCATGGCCACTTTGAAAAATCCATCGCGGGGCAGGAGATAGACCAGCACACGTTTTTTATCACTTACGCGAAAGCTCCATCCATGTTTTTCGCCCGGAAATTTCCATTCATCGGTGGCTTTGGGATAAGTGTCATGTGCGTATTCAACAATGGATTGCCACTGCACAAACGTAGCTCCCAGTGCCGTTTTTAAATCGGCTTCGGTCGGAACAATCAGCTTATCGGAGAAGATGCTTTTCATATTATAAGTATATGAAATTGAAAACAATTCTTTTATTGTTTTTTCTTTTCGAAGCTGCGTTTATTGCCGCCTTTGCGGAAATTGCCGCTTGACTTTTTTTTCACCGGATTGTATTCCGGACATTCACCCAGCTGTTCAGGCACCTTTAATTTTTCGACTGAATGGCCGAGAAACTCTTCGATAATTCCAAATTTCCGGTGTTCTTTTTCGCCGATGAGTGTAATGGCTTCGCCATCCGATTCGGCGCGCGCTGTGCGGCCTACACGATGTATATAATCTTCGGAATCGTGCGGCACATCGTAATTTATAATCAAATCAATGTCTTCGATGTCGATGCCGCGTGAAAGAATATCGGTGGCCACCAGCACATTCAATTGACGTGCTTTGAAGCGGTTCATCACATTTTCGCGCGCCTGCTGGTCAATATCGGAATGCATTTCATCGACCGATAGTCTGAGCTTTTTCAATTCGCGCGTCACCTGTTTTGTTTTTTCCTTGGTGCCGCAGAAAATCATGATGCTGCGTAGTTTTTTTTCTTTGAGCAAAGCCGCAATCAGCGCGGTTTTCTGAGCATCGTACACCACAAAAGCGCTTTGTTTAACTTTCTCGGCCGGCTTCGATGTAGCTATATTTATTTCGACCGGATTTACCAGAATGTTACGGGCCAGTTGCCGTATGGCATTGGGCATGGTGGCCGAGAAAAGCAATTTCTGACAAAGCTTTGGCATGTACTGCATCATTTTCTGAATGTCGTCCTGAAAGCCCATATCCAACAAACGATCGGCTTCGTCGAGTACCAGAAATTTCAATTCTGAGAGGTCGACATAACCCATTTTTAAATGAGACAGCATGCGGCCTGGCGTGCATATGATCATGTCGGCACCTTCTTCAAAAGCCTTGCGTTCGGTGGCAAAAGCTTCGCCGGTTGTACCTCCGTACACCGCAATGGAACTCACACTCGTGAAATAGGAGAATCCCTGCATTTGCTGATCAACCTGTATGGCCAGCTCTCGTGTGGGCTCTATGATCATGCATTTGATGCGATGATTCTGAGCTGAAGTAATTATGTTGTTTGTGATCGGAAGCAGAAATGCTGCGGTTTTTCCGGTGCCGGTTTGTGCGCATGCAATCAGGTCTTTTTCTGACAAAATAGCTGGTATGGCCAGTTCCTGTATGGGTGTTGCCTCTTCGTAGCCATTGGCATCAATGCCTTCCATAAGCTGCGGCGTAAATCCAAAATCTTTAAAATTCAATGTATCTATTTTTTACAAAGATAATGATTAAAAATGATGATGAAAATTCATGGATAACCTTGTCATTGTATTTAGCACCGATGGTGATTGGGACCGCGACATGGCGATAAACATCAGATTGACATCAAAAGTTCAATTTTTTTTTGAAGTTTCACGAGTTTGCGCTCTTTTGATTTTCCAAATCGTTGCCGTGCAAAGAGTGCGGGGATCAGGCCCAAAACTACAGCTCCAGACAATCCAATTATAACTAAACCGCTTTCAATATCATAGTCTGTGCTTTTATAAACTACGAAATAAATCAAAGGAATTATTCCAAGAACATTATAAATCATATTTTCAAATTGTCTTGAATTAATGAACTGCGCATTCTCAATTTCAACTACCTGTTCTTTAATACTTTTAAGTCTTTCTACCCGAACGGCATTTATTTTGTCGGAATCAAAATTCCTTTTCCGAAGCGCTATGCCAGCCAACAGAGAGTCATCATCATCGTAGAACCGTTTTCCGGCGAAGATCAGAAACAGTTCTTCATCGTCTTTTTTCTGAAATGATTTTGAAGGATCAAATATTGAATTCACAGAAATGCATTTTCTATGCAAAAATATTATTAATTTTAAACATATCAAGCATTAAAACACCTTTGAGAAAAATTTGAAAAAGCATGTGTTGAACCATTGGTATTTCGAAGACGTTTACCCCGTTATTCGTGCTTCGACGGAGTTTATCATGCTGTCGACTCGTCGACGGAGTTTATCCCGCTGCCGACATTTCGACTCCGCTCAATGTGACAGCGGCGGGGCTCAGCGTGACAGCAATCGTGTATAATTTAAAATATACAATCAGCAGTCACATCAAATAAAAACGCATCAATCATTTGCAGCTCCGGTACATCGACATAATAGACATAGATATGTTTTGATGATCCGTTGATTGAAATGTCATAGACCGAATGGCCTTCTCCCTGAACACTATCGTTGGTGTAATTGCTTTCAAGTTTACTCAAATCGATATCCTTTAATAAATTCTGCAGTTTGTTCACCTGATGATTTGTCAGTGCGGCGTAACAGCGCACGCTATCGGGGTCGGAGCTCATGGGATATTCAATCACTTTCACACTGTCGTTCTGCAAAATCCATTCAAAGTTTTTGTATGAGCCTTTTACATAGTCGGTACGTTTGATGCTGTAATTCACGCTTGTCTGCGTGCAGGCCGAAAGCGAGAGTAGTATTAATGAAATAAAGAATACGATATTGTGTTTCATGTTTTGCAAAATTGAGTTTATAGGATGCATCGGATTGAATTATTCACAAAGATCAAAAATCATTGAATGCACTCAATAAATCTCTCCACCTCGCTCTCAGGCGTAGCCCACGAAGTGACAAGCCGGATGATGGCATGTTCAGCATCGGTTTTGCGCCAGATGTAAAAGCCAAATTCCTTCGATAATTTTTCAATTAGCGACATGGGTAGAATCGGAAAAATCTGATTGGATTCGGGTTGTGCAAAAAAAGGAAAGCCCTGAGATTCAATGGCAGCGGCCATTTTCAGCGCCATGCGGTTGGCATGTCGGGCAAGATCGAAAAATAAATCGTCATTGAAGAGTGCTGCAAACTGAGTTCCGGCCAGACGACCTTTCGAAAGCAATGCACCGCGCTGTTTGAGATGAAACAGAAAATCGCGCTTCAGATCGCGGTTGAGCAACACAATGGCTTCGCCCAGCAATGCGCCGTTTTTGGTGCCACCAATATAAAAAGCATCGAACAGTCGCGCCATATCGGCCAGCGTGAAATCGGCTGCCGGTGAGGTCAAAGCTGCACCCATGCGCGCGCCGTCGGCATAGAGCAACAGATTGTTTTTTTTGCAAAACGCCGATAGCGCTTCCATTTCCGGTAATTTATAAACGGTGCCAAGCTCGGTCGATTGTGAAATATACACCAGCCGCGGCTTAACCATATGATGGTCTTCAGCTTTTAAAAGCAGCGGTGCAATAAGTTCGGGAGTGAGCTTCCCGTCAGGTGTTGCGGCATATTCAATTTTATGGCCTGTGGCTTCAATGGCGCCGGCTTCATGCACATTGATGTGGGCACTTTCGGCCGCGATGACCGATTCGAATGGTTTCAGCGCGGCAGCCAGCACAACAGTATTGGCTTGCGTTCCGCCGGAAACAAAATGAATGTCGGCATCGAGTTGCAGATGTTGCAGTATGCGGGTGCGTGCGAGATCAGAATATTCATCATCTCCGTAGCCCTCTTGCTGCGACATGTTGGTATCGATGAGCATTTTCAGCATTTCGGGGTGGCAGCCTTCGGCATAATCGTTTTTGAATGAAAACATAATATCAGTGGTCAGTTGGTGAGGTCAAGGTTGAGTTTAAGGTCAAGGTTGAGGTTGAGGTCAAGGTTGAGAAGCGAAGGCGTAAAAAAAGCTGCGCAGCACAAAAAGCGCCATCGGCGCTGCATATGTTGGCCCGGGGCAAAGTCCCGGGAAAACAAAAAAGCGCTCCCCAGTAGAGTTTAAAAAGATTTTCATCAGAGCGAAATTAAAAAAATTTCAGCAATAGAATGTAGCAACGAGAAATAATCCATTTAAAACAAAGAATTCTATATCTCAGTTCATATATTTTTCAATATCGGAAGTTGTTTTGATATTGTTGCGCAGCTCCAATTTCACACTATCGTTTACATCCGGATGTTTGATATAATAGATAATAAAACTCAATTCAATGGAATCGGCCTTATCAAAAGCGAAGTCATCGAAAAATATTTTGTCGTGGTGACGATTTTTGAGGTAAATCATGGACTGATCGTAAAATAAATTCCGGGTACTGTCTTTCAGATTATGATTACGGAAATTTTTCAGGTAGGCCGATTCAAACTGCGCATCGGTAGTGTATTTCAGGACAGGGACATTTTTAAAATATACCGCATAGGCCAATAAATATAGCGGAATATAAACGGCAGCCGCAATCACAATCATCTTGTAAAATCGAAGGCGGCCAGAAATTTCAGCTTCATTATTTTTATTTCGGTTTTTATGTCGGATGGCTAGAAACATAATACCTGCAATGAGCAGCATAACGATAGCTGCAATAAAACCGAGACGTAGATAGTGAGCAAGGACTTCCATGATGGTGAATTACAGTGTAAAATTAGACTTTTTTTTAATGTTCCGCGCCCCTGACATTTTAGCGTCAGATTGCTGAGTTCAACAACATTGCTTTACTGACCTGGAATCGTCAGGAAAAATGCTGCACAGCACCCAACAGCCTGTCAGCCTGCCGGCGGAATTCTGTGCCTGCACCATTTCATGAATTAAAGTCGGGCGGGGAGTTTATCCTGCCGCGGCAGGAACAAAATGTTGGGTGCTCCTGACTTGTCCATTTTAGTGCGACAGTTTCAGAGCCTGTAAATATTCAGTGATTTTCTGGCTATACTGCGTACGGATTTTTATTTCTTTGTGAGTGATTTTGTTTTGCATTCGTGCATCTGTTATGCTTTTGCATTCGGTAATAAACTTCCTGATT
>MEOQ01000016.1 GCA_001769275.1 Bacteroidetes bacterium GWF2_43_63
TCGGGACGGTAAATCTTTCAGAAATGAAAAACTGCTTGTCAATTGATTATAAATATTCTTGTTCAGTTGAACCATATTGCCCAATTTCTGCTGTAATTTGGAAAAAACGCTAAAAAAATCATCTCGCGTCGCTTCAAATTGACCACCTAACGACGCTGCAAATTGACCACCCTGCGTCGGACCAAATTGACCACCTCGCGTCGGTGCAAACTGACCACCCCCTGAAAAGAACGAAACTCCTTGCTAATGAGTGACAAAAGGTTATTTTGGATGTTTTAAAATAACCCACAATGTCAAACAAAAGAATTGTCATGAGCAAGGTAAGAAACATTATCAGGCTGCACCATGAAGGTGTGAGCAAAAAGTCAATCGGGGAGCGCATCGGGCTGCCCCGCAACACAGTTAAGAAATACATCCGGCTGTTCATTGCTTCTGGGAAAAGCATTGCTGACGTTGAAGTAATGACAGACACAGAGCTGGAGCAGATGTTCATGGATATGACTCCAAGTAGTCATATTGAGGATGATCCACGATTCAAGGTTCTGCTTGAGTTTTTTCCACAGATGGAAAAGGCGTTGAAGCACAGGGAGAATACCAAGGAAAAGATGTGGCAGCGCTATTTTATGGAGAACAAGGATGGGTATAGGCTGACGCAGTTTAAACGCTATTACAGCGAATGGCAAAAGATCCGCAATCCCGTATTCCATGTGGAACACAAGGTTGGAGAGAAGATGTATGTGGATTATGCCGGAGAGACGCTTGAGGTGGTAAACGCTGAGACTGGTGAAGTGGTTAAGGTGCAAGTGTTTTTGGCAATATTGGGGGCAAGCCAGTTGACCTATGTTGAGGCCAGTTACAGTCAGCAGAAAGAAGATTTTATCAGTTCATGTGAAAATGCGTTGCTGTACTTTGGAGGCGTTCCCAACGCCATTGTAACCGACAATCTGAAGTCGGCGGTAATCAAAAGCAGCCGTTATGAACCCACGCTGAATGAGTCTTTCCGTGATTTTACAGGGTATTACATGATGGCAGCATTACCGGCGGCGCCGTATAAACCAAAATACAAAGCATTGGTTGAAGGGGCTGTAAAAATCATTTACCGCCGCATGTACGGCATGTTGAAAGAGCGAGTGTTCACCAGCCTCGAACAGCTAAATGAGGCCATTTGGGAAGCACTTGAAGAGCACAACAACCACAGGTTGAGTAATCGGCCATATAGTCGCAGACAGCTTTTTGAGGAGATTGAGCGAAAGACATTAAATCCGCTTCCGGAAAGGCGCTATGAGCTTAAACGCAGACACATGGCAACGGTGATGAAAAACAACTACGTGTGTCTGACCGAAGACAAGCACTACTACAGTGTTCCATATCAGTACATCGGCAAAAAGGTGACGCTGCTTTATACACAAAGCGAAGTTGAAGTGCATTACCGCTATGAGCGCATTGCTACTCACAAGCGCAACAGGCATCTCTTCGGGCACACCACAAACAACGATCATCTGGCATCGCAGCACCGTTATCTAAGCGACTGGAATCCGGATAAGTTCCTTGAACGTGCCGGCGAAGTAGGTGCTGAAACGCAGGAATACATCAAGGAATTGCTCAATGCAAAACAACACCCTGAACAGGCTTACAGGTCGTGTCAGGGAGTGTTGAGTTATGCGGCACGAGTTGGTTCGGAACGTCTCAATAATGCATGCCGCAGAGCGCATCAGTACGGTGATTATGGATATCACACTATCCGGGTTATTCTTGAAAAAGGGCTTGATAGCTACTTGAATGAAGAACCGGCTGAAGATCAGAAACTGCCCGAGCATGGCAATATACGCGGCAAGGGCTATTACAAATAAAACAGATTATTTAAAAACAAAAAAACATGAACGAACAATCACTTCAGAGAATGAAACAAATGAAGTTCTATGGCATGGCCAGGGCATTCCGGACAAGTCTGGAAAACGGCAACATGGCATCGATGACAAGCGACGAGATGGTGTCATTGCTTGTAGACTCGGAATGGGACGATCGTAACAACCGGCGCATCGAGCGACAGATGCGTAACGCGAAGTTCCGTTACAAAGCCAACGTAGAACAGGTTCATTTTGACATCGAGCGGAATCTGGACAAAAATCAATTGATGCGGCTTGCAGAATGCGACTTTGTGCAGCGTCATGAGAACCTGATTATAACTGGCAGCACCGGTATCGGTAAAAGCTACATTGCTTCGGCCATCGGCAATCAAGCATGCACACAGGGTTACAGAGTTCTCTACGCAAACAGTGCAAAGTTGTTTTCGAGACTCAAAATGACAAAAGCCGACGGTTCATACATCCGCGAAATCGCAAAAATAGAGCGACAGGATTTACTGATACTCGACGACTTCGGGCTTCAGCCCTTGGATGCAATCGCCCGGGCAATACTGATGGAAATCATCGAAGACCGCCATGGAAGTCATTCAACACTCATTACCTCACAGCTCCCGGTACCTCAATGGTACGAGGTTATAGGTGAGCAAACTGTTGCAGATGCAATACTGGACCGCATCGTACATGATGCTCACAGACTGGAACTGGCCGGGGAGTCGCTTCGCAAGAGGCAAGGACGGCAAAATATAAAAGCTGTTGAAACAGAATAAAATTGTTTAATTTTGACAGTCACTTATCAGTAAAGGAAAAATAGTTCTTTTTTTGTCTTCAGGGAGGGTGGTCAATTTAAAACGGCGCACACTGGTCAAAACAAACGACGAGGGGTGGTCAATTTGGTCGGCTTATGCAGTAAATCGTTTTGATGCATCTTTTCATTCTTTTGAAAGTCATGCAAAGCTACTGCCTTTTGACCCAGCTATTTTACGATATAATCTTCCATATTTCTACTATTAAAACAGATTATGAAAAAGTTATTAATAATTTTGGTTTGTATTTTTTTTGTTTCCTGTATTTCAACACAGAAATTCAATTGTGATGATTTTATTCAGGTTTCAAGTGATGATATTTTCAATGACTATGAAGAATACAATGGGAAGTGTATTAGTTTCGATGCTAAAATTATAATGGATTATAAGATTGCGATGATTTATTTGTCTACCGATAATGATTCTATTTATTTTTATGATAAAGAAAGAGTAGTAATTATTAGTAATTTTGAAAAAATAAAAAGGGATAAATGGGATGGTTATTTAGATAAAATAGTCAATATTAAAGGATATTTCTTTGTTGATGAAAATTTTCTCTACTTTAAACGAATTAACCTAATAAGTATTGACCCCGCACTTCAAGATCCATGATAAATCCTAAATGTCCATCCCAATATTGGTAAATCATTGAATTTCAACATTTCACATCAAAGCCGGCCGCAGCGCCGGCTTTGTGTTTGTTGGGCTGCACTGCACCATCCATGACAAATCCTAAATGTCCATCCCAATATTGGTAAAACACTGAAATTCAATAGATCACATCAAAGCCGGCCGCAGCGCCGGCTTTGTGCTTGTTGAATTATAAAATGAACAGATTTCTGTTCATTTCTGAATGAGATCAGAAATTGTCATTACTTTTCTTGGGAAATTCTATTTCATTCTGTCTAAAGACCTATCATTCCGGCTTTGGTTGGCAGTCGATGCAATTGGAATTCAGGTTTTCAGAGATTCTGGTCGTTGCTGCTATTCTGATTTGATCGGTTGGGACAATTAAGGCAGCGTTTTCATTCATAAGCGCCTCCATTGGAGTGAGTCCGTTGAGTGAACCATGCGGGCGGATATATGTATAATCATGTACCATTTCGGAAATAATTTCAAGTGCTTTGTTCAGTTGTCCTGAAAAGTCGCGAGGCCAGTAATTGCTTTTGAAAATTTCTCAATACAAATTTGCTATTTCTGATAAAGCCGCACAGCGTAAGATCAGGGAAATGCAAGCTCAACGCACGATGTCGCCATATATGGTTTTCGGATCAGAAAATATGCGGGCAGCGGAAACAATCTTTTCGAAGCGAAGCGAAGATGACTTATCCGGATGTCTGTTTGAGGAGCGCAGCGACGAGTTATATCCGGTTGGAGCTGACCGCTTATTTTCCCGGAAACCATATCAGGCGACTAGCTTTTCTTTTGGTACTTTTCTTTTTGCAATGAAAAAGAAAAGTACGACCGGCAGTATACCAAGATTATAAGCTATCGCGAGATTGGTGTGATAGGTGCGTTTCATGACGCAAACAACTGCATTCTGCGAAAAGTATTTTGCCTGATGAGTTTGAATTGATCAGAACATCAGAAAAGTTTTCAAAATCCGCACTTCCCCACCCTCGCATTGCGACAGCATTGCAGACCATTTATTCAAGTAAAAACAAATCGCTGATCTTCTTCAAATCCTCAAGAAAAGTGTTCGAATTCAGTGCGGTGAGGTTCACTAAGAGACAAAATCGTCTCAAAAAACAATCAGCCCTGAGGAACGATCGAGCTCGCTCGAAAAGTGACCCGGGGTAAATTATTTCATTTCCGGAGGAAATGCGATTTTGTTTGGGAATTCGGAGCTGTTTAGGATCAGCGAAGCGTTTTCGTAACGAAGTGGAGAAATTGCGAAGCTAATCCTAAAGCCATTTTACGACATTTATTTTACTGATTTATCAGAATAACAAATGAGTAAAACCTAAAACGCGCGCGCGCTAACAAACGATCGAGCTCGCTCGAAAAGTGACTCGGGCAGATTTTCGCCCGGAATCCTTGTTTTTACTGGATCTGAAGAATTGACCCCGATATTGTCTTCTTCAGCTTTTCGGTATTATTCAAAACACTTTTTCTTGAACTCAAAAAAAACAAAAACACTTGGAAGTGCGTGAAATAAAATTATCTTTGAAAAATATGAAATTATGCTGTAATTGAATCAAGCATTAAATTTTGGGTCATGAAAACAATTATATCATTCATCGCAATTGCGGCCATCTATATTTTTACGTTCATTCCGGATGTTAAAGGGCAGGATCTAATGAAAAGCAGCCACTCAGGCCACTTTAAATATATCTATCGCATCACTGATGACGAAGCAAAAAACATTTATTCGCACGATCTGGGCGTGGCCGATCTGTCCTTTTTTCACTCACTGGTCGATTCTTGTCCATTCAATCTGACCTATTCTAAAGCATTGCCTGCAGGGCATTATCTTCAGGCAGGCATTGGAGGAAGCAGACAGATACTTACAATCACTTCAGTGTCCTATTTCAATGTGTTCGTATTCAATAATACATCTGATCTATGTGTGCAGGTGACCGACAATAATGGACAACCCATATCTGGCGCTGTTGTACAACTGAATTCGAAAAAACTAAAATTTGATAAAGCAAAAAAGATTTATTCCGATAAAAAATCAAACCGCCGTGGTTTGCTCGAAGTTAGAGTAGGCAATCATACACAGTATATTCAACTCGATCGCGAGGAAAATAACGCTGCAATAAAAAGAGCTTACTATTCTGTTTTTTATCGCACACCCTTGAAATATGTCTGGCGGCCAGTGCGATTTTTGCTCTTTCTTCCGGTCGATGGAATAAGGTCGATTGTTAATCATCATCCGGAGGGCTCAATCTGGAGGTTGTCATATTTCTTTTCGGCTGGGATGTACAATCTGTTTGACCGTTTCAGTAAATACAACGATCGAAACAGTTGGCGGTTCGAAGAAAATATCAATAGCTACATGGTATTTGACAAGCCACGCTACCGTCCGGGCGACACCGTGAGACTAAAATCCTTCATTACAGATAAAAGAGGGAAAACGGTAAGTGAAGATCTGAATGTCATGCTCTTTGTGAATGGGACCAGTTATAAACTGCAAACAATATCGCCCTTCCGCGATGGGGCATATATGTATGTATTTCCGCTGCACGACTCACTTAAATTGAGGCTTGACAATATCTGTCAGATTGAACTGACCGATACCAAACACAGATCGTATTGCACTGGGTATTTCAGATATGAAGACTATGAACTGAAAAAGAACAAGCTGATAGTGAAATGCGACAACAAAATCCAGCACAAGGGAAACCCGCTGAAACTGAGTATTAAAGCCATTGACGACAATGGGCTCATTCTTCAGGATGCAAGAGCTGAAATTTCGGTTTGCACGCAAAATGTAAACAAATATTATTCATCGGATATTTTCATTCGGGACACACTGCTCCAATTAAACGAGAAGCTGAACCCTGCCGGGGAAACAGAAATATCAATACCAGACTCAGCGTTTCCTTTGGCAGACCTCTCCTACTCCGTTATTGTTAAGGTACGCACATCAGACAATGAGCTGAATACAGAAAAACTGTATGTGACATATTATTGCCGTCCGGGGCAGATTGAAATGACTCTGGTCAATGATTCTGTCAGCATACGATGTATTGAAAATGGGCTTTCAGTCCCGCAAAGCGGAGTTGTCAGTGCCATGGACGCATTCGATAATGAATCGGTTGTTTACGAGGGTGAATTCCCCTGCAGGATTCCTCTCAATCCATATTTCACTGCCTATTATGCCGAATCCGGCAATATGGAAGGCATGGTCAACATCGGCAATAAGCCATCAAATCTCAATCTGTTCGGCTTCAGAACAAAAGATTCGTTGATCATCAGCTCATCCAATCCTGCAAGAATTCCGTTCACTTATGATCTGTACTGCGGCAACAGGCATATTGCATCGGGCAGTGGCGACAGCCTGCAAATCAGGATGAAGGATCATTCCCGCAAGATATATTTTCTAAATGTGAATTACATCTGGGGCGGCGAAGTGATGAATGAGAAAAGGCAGATCACATTTTTGGACAAACAGTTGAATGTCGCATTGGAAATGCCTTCCATGGTGTTTCCAGGAAAAAAAACAACAATAGGTGTTACTGTCACCGATGCCAAAGGCAAACCTGTTGAAGGCGTTGATGTCACTGCATATGCACTGACATCGAAATTTAGATATAATGCGCCGCAACTGCCATACCTTGGAAAATACGGACGCGGTAAAAAATACATCAACGAGTTCAATAAAATTGAAAACCCGATCAGTACAAGTCTGATCAGCCATGCCGATTACGGCTTCTGGAACAGTAAAGCCGGACTTGACACCATGCTGTATTATCAGTTCCTGTATCCGGGCGACACCCTTTTCCGTTTCGAATATTACACGACAGATTCCGTCACTCAGTTTGCTCCGTTTGTGTTTTCCGATGGAAATCCTGAAGCGATCCATATTATTTACGTTGATAATATGCCAGTCTATTTCAGATGGACATCGGTAGATCAACCCTACTCCTTCGCCATCGACAGCGGATATCATCAGATTAAGCTCAGAACGACCAATCGCGTTATTGAGCTGGACAGCCTTTTTTTCAATCCGGGAAGAAAAATGATTTTTAGCATGAACAGCGATATTGACACAAACAATATTCATAGTCAGTCTGCTAAACCGGAGCTCACGCCCAAAGAAAAAGCATTTGCATTCAAATTCATTCTTCCATTTCGCGACAATTTCAATAACGAAACCGCCTGCATCATAAACGACGGGAAGGTGCAGCTTCTTACTCCCGCTGAAAAGAATTCGCGTCAAAATCTGCTGGCAGGGCCGGTTTATGGAGAAACATTGTTTATGGTTGCTGGTAAATACTCTGTTACATTTATGCATGAACCGGATTTTGAATACGAATTTTCACAGAATATGTTGAAAATGAGAAGCGTAGATAAAAACAACCTTCCATCCATTCTTGTCAACGATGAATTCAAATACGATATTTATGACTCAGTTCTGACTGAAGATGCATTTTTTGAAATGTGGAATGCCATGATGGGAAAAAGGAAGTTTACGGAAATCCATTTCCTTAATTCATCGGCCACTGTTGACGGGCTCGGCGCACTGCATGTCTCTTTGCCAGGAAAGATCAATTCTGCACAATACCCGCTTTGCACTGTACTTCAGTCATGCAATGATACAACTTCATCATGGATTTATCCGGGAACCACTGAAATGTTTCACAACCTGAGAACCGGTAACTACAGGATTATTTACATTTTTGCAGGTGAAAAATATCAGGTGACCGATTCACTCCATGTTACAGTAAACGGAATCACACATTATTCAACAACTCAGTTCTGCCTTTCTGATCACGATGATTATTACGATTCAATCACATCGCTCATTGAACGACGATCCATAAAAAAAACACAGTCATCCTCGAAATCAGCATTCCCTGTTATAGTCAGTTATGCATGCGGAAATGACGGATTTGAGTGCGGATCTTTGCAGGGCAAAGTAACTGACGGGGAAAGCGGAGAACCCATTCCGTTCTGCAATGTATATATCAAACTGGCCGACGACAGCATGATTGGTTGCATGACTGATTTTGACGGCAATTATTGCCTTCGCAATGTACCCGTCAGCGTGAACAATGTAACATTCAGCAGCCTCGGCTACGGAAGTCTGCAGGAAAATGATGTACCTGTCCGAGGCAATCGTGTGACCTTTCTTGATGTTGAACTTAAGGCACAGTCCTTAATGCTGAACTACTGCGAAATTTCTTGCTTTAATGAACCACTTATAGAAAAAGATGGCTGCGCCAGTATTATGAGGATGGAATCAGTTCCTTCGCTCTCTGCTGCTGATATTACAACATATATTACGAATATCCCCGGAATTATAACCGGAGGCATTCCGGCTGATTATGGTGATGCATCGACCGGAATTGTACGGATTTCGAACAATGATATACAGATCAATGCCCGTGAAAACGGATACAAATTGTTTGCAAACGGAGTAAAAACGGAGGCATCGCAAACCCTTTCGGGAGGCGCACTGATACTTGTTGACGGAAAGGTTTTCACTGGCGATATTTCAAATCTCAATCCCCAGCTGATTGAAAGCATTAATGTTTTGTCGGCTGAAAAAGCAATGACTGAATATGGCGAACAAGGGAAAAACGGAGTCGTGATCATTCATACGCGCAACATAAGCTCCGGAGAAAATTCACTGTATGATCCGGCATTTCAGGACGAAGCAGAAAAACAAGGATCGTTGCGCAGCCATTTTTCCGATGTTGGCTTCTGGCAGCCGGACCTGATCACCGATAAAAACGGACATGCAGAATTTGAAGTTGTTTTCCCAGACGATGTTACCTGTTGGAAAACCTACTGCATGGCCATGAACGGAAAAAAGCAAACGGGCCAGACCGAAGATTCCATCCGCTCTTTCAAGCCTCTGATGGCACAACTATATGTTCCGATGTTTCTGACCGAAGGCGACTCATGCCAGATCACCGGAAAAACGCTGAATTATTCCAGCGACTCGGCTGAGGTTGAACGGTTTTTTGAATCAGACGGAAACATTATTAATCTGGGCAGAACTGTTTTTAAAAACATTGTCATTGACTCGCTGATGGTTGTTGCCGATGATTCTATCGAAGTCAAATATCAGGTCAACCGCAGTGATGGTTACTTCGACGGAGAACTGAGGAAAATTCCGGTATTCACTCAGGGACTCGAAAAAGCTGAAGGAACTTTTCATGTGCTTGAAAATGACACAGTATTGAGTATTTCAGCTGATTCATCTCTCAGCGAGTGCATTTTGTATGCTTCGGACGATGCCATTGACATTCTGGGGATTGAACTGAACAACATCATCAACTACCGCTTCGGATGCAACGAACAGATTGCTTCAAAACTGATGGCACTTCTGTCTGCAAATGATATTGCCAAATTCAGAAATGAAAAATCCGACAATGACCGCGAAATAAAAAAACTCATCCGCTTGCTTTCTGATAATCAAAACAAAGACGGATTGTGGGGCTGGTGGCAGAATACAGATTCCCATATTTGGATGTCCATTCATGTAATGTCAGCTCTGGCCAAAGCAAAATCGCAGCAATACGATGTTCCCGATATGACTGATGCGGTCAACGGCCTCATCTGGCAGTTGGGAAAGACAACAGATTTCAATGTCCGGATAAAAATGCTGAAGCTTCTTTTTCAGATGAACATTTATCTTGATTACAGGAAATATCTTGAAAAAGAAAATCAATGCAAGACATCGACGCTGAAAGATCTGCTGCAGTTGTGCGCGCTGAAGCAAATGATGGGAATTCCGTTCAGCATGGACACATTGCAGCATTTCCGTCAGACAACATTGTTCGGGAATGTTTATTACACCGATGGCAACCGCGAAACCGTTGACAACAGCGATGTTCAGAATACATTGCTGATGTATGGAATTCTGAAGTCGGACACCAATGATCAAAGCAAAGAACTAAGTCTCATGCGCAACTATTTTTTCGAAAAGCGCAGCAATGCATCGTGGCAAAACACCTATGAATCCATAAACATTATTCAATCCATTTTGCCCGATATGCTTGACTCCGCATTGTTAATCACAGAGCCGGCATTGGTTCTGAGTGGCGATACAAATCTGCGCGTTTCGGAATTTCCTTTTTCTACTACACTTAAACCAGGCAGTGAAATTTCGGTTTCAAAAACCGGCTCATTTCCGGTTTACTTCACCTGTTACCGCAAACAGATCATCCGGAATCCGCAGGCCACTGAAAACGATTTCAGAATCGAAACGTATTTCGAGAATGTCTCGGACTCTACTCTGAAAGCCGGTTGCGAAACAGTGCTTGCAGTTCATGTATCGGTAAAAAAAGATGCCGAATATGTTATGATCCGGATTCCGGTTTTCGGAGGTTGCTCCTATGCTTCAAAAACAAGCAATGTGAGTTTTGAAAGTCATCGCGAATATTTCAGGAACGAAACAGATATTTTCTGTCAGTACCTGCCGAAGGGGACTTACACATTCAGAGTGAAGATCCTTCCGCGTTTCAACGGCTCGTATAATCTGAATCCCGCAAGTATAGAGCTGATGTACTTCCCGGTTTTCAATGCCAACAATGAAATGAAGAAGGTGTTGGTTGATTAAGATTCAATCTTTGGAGTTTTCCTCTCCTCCGTTTTTCGGAGCCTTAAACGTATAGTGATTCTGAAAGACATAACTGATGAATACAGTGAAAGTGGAGACAATAATATTGGATACCGTAGGATAAATATTGAACATTTCAACCAAAAGCTTCAATCCGGCATAGTTAACAAATAAATTAATGACGACAACAATCAGATAGCGATACAACTGCACATGTCCGCGTAGTTCCGATAAAGTAAATGTGACATATTTCTGCAACAGAAAACCGGAAAAAAATACAAGTGGAAACTTGATAACAAATGTTGCAATATGCGAACCCATGGTGACAAACCCAAGGTCAAGCATCTGCTTCTGAAGCACAAAATGAAAAATGATGAAATACATAAACCAGTCGAAAACCAGATTGGCTCCGCCAGTCACTCCATAGCGAAAAAATTGCTTCGACATATAATGGCGGAAGGGCGGATAGAAAAAATCTACCACGTTCCTGATCCAATCGCCCAATGTTTCAAATATGTTTCTCATTTTTTATTGCAGCCGCAAAAGTAATAATTTTGAATTAATGATCCTGTGTGATTTCAGTAAACGGTAATTTTTTGAAAATATTTCAGCGAATCTATTGGATCATGACCAACAATAAATTAAGCATGAGAATCCTTCTGGCTTGCGCTTCAAATACATTAATCAATTGTGTCAAGTTCGTGCATTAATAATCCTGGTAGCACAAAGTTGCACCAAGTTCACACAAAGGTTCACGAAGTAGATTTAATGATGCAAAAGCCGTAATCCATTACAGCAAAGTGAATTTGAAAGCGAGCTTTCAAATTCGATATGCTGTAATTGATCAACTCAACTACGTTGTTTTTTTTGAATTGGCTTTTGCACTTTTCACATTGTGTTACTTCGTGCAAAACTTCGTGCTACTTTGTGCAACTGCGATTCCGGTTGTTTTTTGTGGAGTTTAATGCGTTGGCCCTGTCTGATAAAGCTCGCCGAAGTCTGATTCTGCGGATTTTCATATATTTGTTCATCAACAAGCTGCAAGTATGAAAACCATCGGACTTTTGGGCGGAACCGGCTGGGAATCAACGCTGGAATACTATCGCATCATCAACGAAAAAATTTCGGAAGTAACCAGCAATGTGCACACCGCGCAAATAGTACTGTTTTCGGTCGATTTCAACGATGTGCGCAGTCGCATCGACCACAGCGATTACGAATCGCTTGGAAATTTTTTTAGAGAAAAGGCCATGGGCATTGAGCAACATGGAGCCGACTGTCTGCTGTTGTGTGCCAATACGCCCCACATGTTTGCCGATGCCATTTCGCAACATATCAGCATTCCGCTCTTGCATATTGCCGATGCCACCGGAGAAAAAATAAAGGAAAATAACATCAGCAAAGTCGGATTATTAGGCACAAAGCCAACCATGGAAATGCCGTTTTATGCGCAGCGACTGAAAGAAAAATTTGGAATCGATGTCATCACTCCCCCGCCCGCTGTGCGCGATTACGTGCATGATACCATTTATAACGAGTTCACCCGCGGCATTTTCACAGCGGATGCAAAAGTGCGCTATCTGGAAATCATGCAGGAACTTCGTAACGCAGGCGCCGAAGGCATCATCATGGGCTGCACCGAAATCCCGCTGCTGATCAAACAATCCGACACCGACATTCCATTATTCGATACTCTTCAGATTCATGCCGAAGCCGCGGTGGCGTTTGCGCTGAAATAAATATTTTGTGTGTCTGAATAAACAAAAACAACATCTTCAATCGTACCGACCTTCCTTAGTCCGAAATGCAATGAAGGACATGGAAGAGTAGGACACTGATAGCGCAAAAGTTGTCAGACTTCTGCCATTATCAAACAATTCATTAAATTATATAATTATAGTTGTACCAAGTTAAATTAACCACAAAACGACAATTATGTTAGTCAAATACGATATTATGCAGTATATTCGATGAAAATAAATAATCATGAACATCAATCTTAATTTTCTATCGATTGAAATCAATCGTATTTTCAATTCGGGGCCATTTCATAAAGTCGAAATGCTGGTATGCGAAAACGGACTTCTTTGCTTTAAACACGATGTATTGAAATATTATTCATCGTATGACGGATTGTATGCTGTTCTTAAAGCAAACGCCGTCGATCTTAAGAATCAGGCGATGGTCTATCAAATACTCTCGAAACACATTCTGAATCAGTTACGCAAACCTTTTCACGGATTGAGATTTCCTGAAATAAAAAGCGCCGGAAACGATTTATTGCAGGTGGTAAATCGTTAAATCGAAACTTTTTTTTTTTTACATCCCGCAGATTTACAATTCAACAAACTCTCTATATTGCTCCTGCGAGTTAACGATTTTGTATTATTAGCAAAACAATTTTGCGGATAAGAAAATTTTCTATATTTGTACAAATTTGAATATTAAGCAAATAATTAAAAACAGAATTTATGAAAAGCATTTTATGTCAAGGATTTGCTATAGCATTGATCATGCTAATAATGCACAACTTCACAAATGCACAAACAGTGAATTTCGATGAACCTTTCGGCACCCAGTCTTGGACTGAAGATGGCCACCCGTGGAGTTGGGATAACAGCGGATGGGATAATATCAGGAATTATACTCCTCACACCGGTACCGGCCATGCGATGTCAGCACCGGGTTATTCCTCAAAGCTGAGTACAGATGCAAACATAAACATTCAGGGAGTCTGGCTGATGACAGGTAATGCTTCAAACTTTTCACATCTGAACCTGAAAGGATATAACGAGTGTGGAGTATTGATTTACAACGTATCCCTCAACCCGGCAGATTATCAGTTTAGCTATGCTTATGTAACATTGAATTGGGTCAATGTGAGAAGCTTTATGGTTGATTTTAATTCCACCGACCCACTCTATAACCCCGTTGATTTAAGCTATGATGATTTGGATTACACCTATATTCCTCCAACAAACGTATTGAATTTTGACCAGGCTTTTGGGACCCGATCGTGGACCGAAGATGGACACCCATGGAGTTGGGATAATAGCGGGTGGGACAACATAAGAGATTATCTTCCTCACTCAGGTACTGGTCACGCAATGTCGGCGCCGGGTTATCACGCAAAGCTAAGCACTGATGTGAACATTGACATACACGGACTCTGGCTGCAGACTCAGATGGCATCAGACTTTACGCACCTGAATCTGAAAGGATTTGATAATAATGGAGCACTTATTTACAATGTCTCCCTCAACCCGACTGATTATCAGTTTAGCTATGTTTATGTATCATTGAACTGGATCGGTGTAAAAAGTTTTATGGTTGACTATAACTCTGTTGATCCTATGTATTCTCCAGTTGATTTGTTCTACGACGATATGGATTACTCTTATTCTTCGAAACGTTCCGGAGTCGATATCAAATCAGCTTGTGATTCATATACCTGGATGAATGGCGTGACCTACACATCCAGTAACAGTACTGCACTTTTTACCATTCCAGGCGGTTCTTCCAATGGCTGCGACAGCATTGTTCACCTGAATCTTTCAATCTATCAGTCCTTTGCGCTTGAACAAAACGAAAATATTTGCCAGGGCGATATTTTCACCTGGCGTGGCATTGATTACTCCGTGGCGGGAACTTATTATGACAGTCTGCAAACCCCGCATGGATGTGACAGTGTGTATAAGCTGAATCTTACCATTAAGCCGGCTTATGAGTATTCGCAAAGCGAAGTGATTTGCAATGGAGGTGTTTTCAACTGGCGTGGCCATGATTACACCGTAGCGGGAACCTATTATGATAGTCTGCAAACTCAGCTTGGCTGCGACAGTGTGTATAAGCTGAATCTCACCATTAATCCTGTTTATGAATATTTGCAAACCGAAAATATTTGCCAGGGCGACGTTTTTTCATGGCGAGGCAATGATTATACTATGACTGGAATATATCACGACAGCCTGCAAACATTGCTTGGCTGCGACAGTGTGTATACGCTCAACCTTACTGTAAACCCGCTTTTCGATTATGTGGAAAACAAAGAGATTTGCGATGGAGATATATTAAATTGGCATGGCAATATGTACAGCTCGGCCGGGACTTATTATGACAGCCTGCTTAGCGTGAATGGCTGTGACAGTGTGTATACGCTCAACCTTATTGTAAACCCGGTTTTTGAAAATGTTCAAGATGAAGAAATTTGCGATGGAGATGTCTTCTTATGGCATGGCATTGTTTTCAGCGAGACTGGAACATATTATGACAGCCTGCTTACTCCGCAAGGTTGTGACTATGTGTTTAAGCTAAATCTTACTGTTAATCCTATTCCCCCAACACCTGCAATCACTGTGACAGGTACTGTGCTGTCTTCCGATGCCGTTTCCGGCAATCAATGGTATGACCAGAACGGAATAATTGCCGGCGCCACAAATCAGAATTATTCAGCAACAGTCAACGGTGATTATTTTGTGATTGTTACTTTGCTGGGTTGCAGTTCCGATTCTTCAAACACAATACAGGTAACTTCTGCAGGTATCGAATCTGTTGCATCTGCAGGAATTATTAAAGTGTATCCAAATCCTGTTTCGAACGAATTGACCATTGAAAGCAATCAGGAAAAACTACATTTTGAAATTCTGAATGCTGTGGGACAAGTGGTGTATAGTGGCTGCTTTGATGAGATCACTACTGTTCCGACAAATAATTTTGAGCCCGGCGTATATGTCATTAAATTTGAAAATAGCTGCACATCGGAATTTCAGAAAATCATTAAACAATAGCGCGCTGATTTGCAACCACGCCATGCGTTTCACAGGCACCCGGGAGGTTTTGTCTGACAAAATATTTTCCTCTAAAACAAGTAGTATTATGTTGCATGTTATTGCAATTGCTATATTTGTGTTGCGTCTGCCAAAACATTAGCATTCACACTAAAAAGAAAATGAAACTTTGGGCAATTATCTTACTGACAATATTTCTTATTGCTTGCAACAACAGCAAGACAAAGGAATATCCACCACTCGAAAGGTATGTGCACACTGACAATCGTACTTGCAACAGTGGCGAAGCGGAAAAATTCTCAACTTTAGACAGCATGCTAAGTGACTTTTATACTAATTCGCAATACAAAGACAGTTTTGAATTAAACTTACGGCTTGGTGCATTTTATTATTATAAAAAAAATTATGACTCCTCTTTAATTTACAACTTTAAAGCAAAAGATATTAATCCTTCCGAACCTAAAGTACACTTCAATATTGCACTGGATTACTGCGAATTAAACAAATGGAATGACGCATTAAATTCAATTAATAAGGCTATAGAAATTTGCGGTGACAAATGGGAATATTTAAATAGCAAGTGTTACATTCTCGGCAAACTTGACAGCTGCGAAGAGGCAATTAATGTCGGACTCATATCCTACAAAATGAATCCAGAGAACACAAAAATATACGGTAATCTTCTCAGCTGTTTCGACAAACTTGGGCAAAGGGACTCTGTGAGAAAATTTCTTGACATCGCCATAGATAAATTTGACTTTTCCTCTGAGGTTTCTGACAACATGAAACGTAAATATCATTACGAATAAAAGACAGACATAAGCGCAATTGCTATATTTGTGTTGCAGCTGCGGTTCTCTACCCTGTCTGGGGCTTTATGCTCAATCCGATGATTGCAGGAGCAGCCATGGCCCTGAGCTCAGTATCGGTCGTCAGCAACAGTCTTCGTCTGAAAACAAAAAAATTGAACGCATGATTCAGCATGAAAATACAGAATCAAAACTATTCAAGCAAGCCTTCGCGCTTAGCTTGTTCACCATTTTCTACAACATTGCCGAAGGAATTATTTCGATGTATTTCGGCTATCAGGACGAAACGCTGGCTTTGTTTGGTTTTGGAGTCGATAGTTTTATCGAGGTCCTGTCGGGCATCGGCATAGCCATTATGATTCTTCGTATCCGAAAAAATCCGGCAAGCACCAGAAGTGATTTTGAAAAAACAGCATTGAGAATTACCGGCTTTTCGTTTTATTTTTTATCAGCCGGATTGCTGGCTGGCATTGTCCTGAACCTGATTTCGCAACATAAGCCTGAAACGACTTTGTGGGGCGTGATCATTTCACTGATTTCAATTGCAGTGATGATCTGGTTGATGCTTGCCAAAAAACGCATTGGCAAAAAACTGCATTCCGACCCGATTATAGCCGATGCCAATTGCACAAAGGTTTGTGTGTACATGTCGCTGGTATTGCTCGCCTCCAGCCTGATTTATGAATTAACCGGCTTTGCTTATGCCGACGTGATTGGAGCCGCCGGTTTAATCTATTTTTCCTTCACCGAAGGCTGCGAAGCATTCGAAAAAGCGAAAGGGAAAGAATGTGGCTGCGGGGGGCATTGTGGTGAAGAATAAATTTTCCCGAAACACAGAGCGAATTATCATTCAATGCCTGTAAGGCTCTGGAGGGGCCAGCTTTACTACAACTGACAAGGTGTTGGCGTAGTTTAAAATGTTTGTCTGTTTCAGAATTGCACCTTGGCGAGAGTTGGGGTGTTTTTGTTGTACAATTAAACCTTTGCTTAACCATAAAGTCTAATGTTAAATTTTAATTATTATTTCTATGGAGACAATTACAGTAAAATTTGGGAATTGGATTGTGGATGACAATGGTATTACGGGTGTTTTCCCACCAGCAATGGAATATCATATTCCCATTGATTCTATTTGGGCTGTTCGTAATTATGGTGGTCACTTAGTGTGGGATTGGCTTATTCATGTTCCTCAAAAAACATGGATAACAAAGGACAATGTGAATGATTTAAATGCTGCTTTTATGTTTTGTTTCGATTATTTTAAATCGATTAAACCTGCAGATACACTAGATGCTTCTACAGCTCAAACACTGTACGTTCAGCATCAACTTTTACAAATCCATGAACCAAGATTACAGTCAGATTCGGAATCGTCTGGTCTGCATTACTTCAATATTGATTCACACGATAGAATCTATGAATTAAGCAGTCTTGAAAAAAAGATTAAATTCCTATACATAAAGGAGTAAGTTTTAATTATAAATCAATAAAGCACCTTGGTCTATTACCATGGTGCTTTCATTTTTTGCCATGTAGAAAAAATAAATAGCCGGCATGCGACTTAGAAGCATCAATTAGCAACCTGTAATACAAGTTGATATAAAATAAATATTTTTTAGACGCGGTTATGGATTTTCTTACATACAATTGCTATATTTGTCTTTTGTCAGGGTACGCTAATATGATAATAAAAAAAAGAAGCGCAATGAAAAAAACATTACTATTAATAATTCTTAGTGGTTTTTTTTGGACATTAAAAGCCCAGGACGCAACAATTATTTACAAGAACACCGTTAATTCTACCGTGACAATAGAAACGGATATTGGTCTTGGTTCAGGATTTTTCGTTGGCGAAAATATTATTGCAACAAATTATCACGTCATTGAAGGGGCAACGACAGCTTATTGCTATTTAAATAATTCTACTGAAAAATATAAAATTGAAGGTTATTTGGCGGCTGACGAATCAGTCGACCTTATTTTATTAAAAGTAACAGGACTTAATAAACCTACAATTAAGTTCTCCTCAACAACTGCAACTCCTGGTCAAAAAGTTTATGTTATTGGTAGTCCCAAGGGGCTTCCAGCAACAATTTCCGATGGTATTGTGAGCGGGCTTAGGGACTTTGAAGGCTATCAGCTAATTCAAATAACCGCCCCTATTTCTCCGGGCAGTAGTGGCGGACCAGTTTTAAATTCTAACGGGGAATTAATCGGGATATCTGTTGGTCAACTTGCTGATGGACAAAATTTGAATTTCGCAATTCCAAAATCAAATTTAGAGCTACTCATAAGTGTCAAAAAAACATATGCGATGTCCATATCATCATTATATAGCACTAAGAATAAATCAAGTTATAGCACTGAAGCTAACTATTATGGTAAAGACAAAATTTTTGATATTGGGATTGTTAAACGTGACAAACCTGGGTTAAGTCTGGACTATTTTGCAAATATTAAAGAACATTCAATCTTTTTCTTTACATATGAATATGAAAATGATAATCAAGGATATACTTCTATATGGTTGCAAGATTATAGGCTTGTTGATCTGGAAACAGGAGAAATTTATTATGCAACAACCACTGATATGCCTGATAAAGATAATCCTCGCATAGTTTATAATGGGACAAAAACAAGATTTTTAGTTGGGTTTGATAGACTTCCTCCAAGTGTAAAAAATTTTAGTTTAATGGAAGGTGATTGCTCTGGAAATTATTTTTGCTTTCTAAATATTGACCTGAGTGATTACTATGAAACAACAGATTTTGATTTTGATTTATATGCTGATAATTCTGATGAAGGAACAATGATATTTTATGTAAATCAAAATAACTTGGGAATTATAAGTATTTATGTTGAAGGTTATTATGTAGGACAATTAACAAAATACTTTACTGACACGGATTACATTCCCTCTTGTGGAATAGAATCAGACGCCAGCTTGAAAATAAGGTTACCAGCCGGAACTTATAACTTCACAGCCAAATCTTCAGTTTATGATTGGAAAGGTACGTTTAAAATAACTAAGAATTTCTGTAAGCCAGTTAGATTATATAAATAATAATGATATCTAACGTTGGCTCCCCTCGGATGCTCAATGCAAATGTGGCATTTCATTTCTTCCTTTGTGCCACTTATTAGCCTTCTACGCATTCCACATACACTAATGAATGCCCAGATGAAATCCTGTGGTAAAAAAGCACCTTGGCCTTTAGCCAGGGTGCTCTCATGTTTCGCCACTGCAACCTAGCGTCACAGCCAATAAAGTGTAGATGAATAGATACTTATTGTTTCAGAAAGGCACCGCAGCCAACGTTGGTATTTATTTGTATTTTAGTCTTTTATGATAATTTCCAAGATTTAGTCGTAAATTTTACATTTTATATTGGTACAATATATATATTTGTAGGGCGTATGCGAACGATATTAGTAAATTAAAATCAGAGAAAATGAAAGCAATAAAGACAATTTACAAAGCATTGTTTTTAGTTACAGCAATCTTGACGAGTTGTGGAGTTAGTTCAGGTGACAAACAAGAAAAAACAAACTCTGAAACTAAAACAGAAACAATATATAAAATAAGATATGACGGGTTATATCGGACAGAACCTGTAGATGGGTCAAGAAAATATCTTCGCTTTTATTCTGATAATGTCGTAGTATCAGTCTCAGTAATCGATGAAGGTGAAGGTGATGCAAATAAAATCATTAAATGGTTAGATAGATCATGGGACGAACTAGGAATATATAAAGTTGATGGCAGTAGTATATTTTGCAGTATAAAATCTTTCAATTATGGTGGTGGGGAATCTTATTATGACGGTCATATTGAATCAGAGAATAAGTTAAAATTAAAATATACAAATCTGCGTACTTTATATAGTGAAGATAGGGTGTATTATTTTGTTGAAATATGATAAATCATTACTACTAACACGGGTAATGCGTCAGGCGAGCTGATGTGCAAACTTGGAGCTTTGTGCTTCGAAAACATGTCCGAGCGCAAAGCCGCAAAACGTTAAGCGTAATTGTCAGAACAATTCATTGACGCAAATTAGACTTTGATAATCAAATGGGACAAGAAACAATGAACATATTAATAGCCTCTTTAAGCGCACTTGCAACAATTGCCGCCGCAATCATTTATTACTGGACTTTACGAGAGATAAAAAGACAAAGGCAAAACACTTATCGACCTCACCTTTTTATTGATAGTATTTCATATAATGTGATTGGAGTTGAGAAAGAAAAAATCATCATGCCTCTTCATTGGACAAATAAGCCAGAGGATCATAATACTATCCGTAAATTTGGAAATGACATTAATACACATGATTTTAATTTACATTGTTATAACATTGGGTTTGGGACTGCTAAAAAAGTCGACATTAAATTCAAATATGACATGGATGGGTTTATAGAAAAAATAAATAAGCTTGGAAAAAATGTTGATCCAAAATTATTAATCGAAATTAAAAATAATTCTGAATTTGTTTCATTTCTAAATCAAAATGAAGCACTCCCGTTTATTCAGTGTGGAATTTCTACGAAATATTCAATGCATGACTATTTATCATATGTATTACCAGTGAACATAAGCAACACTTATATTCCCATAAAAATGCCTGCACTTTACCTTGAATTACTAAATATTAGCATTCACTATCTATCTAATCTTAAAGACAAATCAGAATGCTTTGAGGGCGATGATTTTGCATGCTTTTTCCCAATTATTAAAGCAACAATCATATATGAAGACATTTATAATAAACCAGAAAGTAAAAATATAGAAATCGTAACTGAACTTTATGCATCTGGTTCTATTGGTTACTGTGGTCGCTTTAAAATAAATGAGATATAATGGCTAATAACTAATTGGTCGTAACCATGTGCCGGCCACGACTTATAATAGCGGTTTAGTGAAAGCCGAGTTTATGTGCTTCAAATTACAGTTTTTCGAAAATTTAAATTTCGACTTTGTACATTGTTTAGCGGTTACCCCCCCTATTGCGCGAAACCGCAGCCGTTAGCAAAATCAAAAAAGCACCTTGGTCTATTACCAGGGTGCTTTCATTTTACGCCACTTCTACCCTACACCGCCTTATATTTCGAGTAAATTTTTTCCATATCCTTATTGATCAGGTCGTCGATAACTCGCGCGTAGCGGCGTGTATGTCGCTGGAGGGGCTGGCTACGCCGAGCCCTGGTGGGGGGACTTACAACCCAAGCCACCGGCTGCTTTGCATCCGATGGCATTTTTTTGCGCTTTCGGCTGATCGCGGGCGCTCGCCTCAGCACAAAAAAATACCACTTTTCTTTCGAAAAGTGGCTTGGGTTGTGGAGCTGGAGGGGTTCGAACCCTCGTCCAAACAGCGGACAGAAAAGCTTTCTACATGCTTAGCTTCTGATTAATTTTCGTATGCAAACCGGGGAGAAACGAGCCCTATCTGCACCTTATCCTTTTATTTTTTAGCAGACGACCAAAGGTATATCAATCTGCGATTCCGGCATTTGCGGTGCCTCGGTCCAGACGCGGTCGGTCAGCGCTTCCGGGGAGACAATCGGGGCTTAAACATTCCGCTTAAGCAGCCAATGCGAACGAGTTATCGTTGCCTGTTATTATAGTGTTGCCCGCGGTTTTTACGGAGAATACGGACGTCCTCCGGCATGCTTACTTTACCCCCACAACTGCTGTCAAAACCAACACAGCCCCAGTGTAAATTGCTTTGCAAAGATACAACAAAGTTGTCAGTTGTGAGTAGTCAGTTGTGAGCAATCAGCAATCAGTTGCCAGGAATCAGCAATCAGCTCTCAGAAGGAGCTTGAAAGAGTGTGCTTCTTTAACGCTCACGATAGCTATCGTGACAGGTCACTTCACGACGCAAAGAGGTTAAAGAAGGAGTTGAGCCGTTTTGCGTTGCGCATTGCGCGCCGCATGCCGCCTGCCTCATGCTTTACGCAAGCGGCCGCGCAAACAGCTTCACATCTTTATCGGTAATTTCTTTGCCTGAAAGAATAATGAGACGTTCAACTACATTGCGCAATTCGCGGATGTTACCGGTCCACTGAAGTTTTTTCAATTCATCAATGGCTTTATTCGTGAACTCTTTGGCGGGTTTTCCCTGCGTGATTGCAATGTCATTGGAGAAATGTTCAACCAACAGTGGAATGTCTTCGAGCCGCTCGCGGAGCGGTGGTACATGGATAATGATGACCGAAAGACGATGATATAAATCTTCGCGGAAATTACTTCTCGAGATTTCGTCCTTCACGTTTTTATTGGTGGCAGCTATCACACGCACATCCACCGAAATTTCTTTTTCGCCACCAACGCGTGTAATTTTGTTTTCCTGCAATGCGCGCAAAACCTTTGCCTGCGCCGAAAGACTCATGTCGCCGATTTCATCAAGAAACAAAGTGCCGCCACTGGCCAGCTCGAAATCGCCCCGGCGCTGTTTGATGGCCGAAGTGAATGAACCTTTTTCATGACCGAAAAGTTGGCTCTCGATGAGCTCGCTCGGAATGGCCGCGCAGTTCACTTCGATAAACGAGTTCCCTGCCCTGGCGCTGAGTTCATGCAGCCAACGCGCAACCAATTCTTTTCCGGTTCCGTTTTCGCCGGTAACGAGAACCCGTGCATCGGTCGGTGCTACTCGTTCGATCATTTCCTTTATTTGAGTGATGGCGGGCGATTCACCAATGATTTCATATGCTTTTGAGATTTTTTGCTTTAACTTTCGCGTCTCTGTTACCAGCGAATGACGATCGAGTGCGTTGCGCACGGTCACCAGCAAGCGATTGAGATCGGGTGGCTTCGAGATATAATCAAACGCACCTTTTTTGATGGCTTCCACAGCAGTGTCTATGTTTCCGTGACCGGAGATCATGACGACGGGAACATCACTCAGTTCCTGAATTTTATCAAGCACTTCGAGTCCATCCATCTGCGGCATTTTGATGTCGCAAAGCACCACATCAAATTTATTTAATTTTATCAGTTCCAACGCTTTCATGCCGTTTTCGGCTTCCATCACCTTGAATTTTTCGTATTCCAGAATTTCGCGCAGCGTTTTGCGGATCGGTTGTTCATCGTCGATGATAAGAATAGAACTCATACTTGTAGCTTTGTTTGCGAAATTACAAAAAATATTTATTGCTTTCCCCTGACATTTTATCGTCAGCAAGATGAGTATGACAACAATGCCTGCTGACATGGAATCGTCAGGGGAAAGATTCTCCCCAGTACCCAACAGCTTGTCCGCCTACTGGCGGAATTCCGTGTTCGCTCCCATTTGCAAATAAATGTCGGGCGGGGAGTTTATCCTGCCGCGGCAGAACCAAAATGTTGGGTACTCCATGCAAAAAAGCCCTGCCAGCCAACGTTTCAGTTGACCGAACAGGGATTTTCGATTCTGATTAAGTAATTAAACTACTTAATCATCATTTTAAAGCCGAGACCGTGAACATTCACGATTTCAACTTTATTGTCGTCTTTCAGATACTTGCGAATGCGGCTGATAAAGACGTCCATGCTGCGACCAATGAAATAGTCATCATCGCCCCAGATAGCTTTCAGAGCCACTTCGCGAAGCAAAAGTTCATTGCGTTTCATGGCAAGCAAACGAATCAGATCGCATTCTTTGCGTGTCAGGTGCATGGTTTTGTTCTTAATGGTCAGGTTCTGTTCGCCAACATCGAGTTTGCAATTACCGAACTCAATAATCTCTGTAGTGGTAGTGAGCAGCATTTCCTGTGCGCGCTGAACGCGTTTCAGAATAGCATCGATGCGGAGAAGCAACTCGTCGGTGCTGAAAGGTTTCACAACATAATCGTCGGCACCTGCACGGAAACCTTCGATTTTGTCGTCTTTCATGTCCTTGGCACTGATAATAACGATAGGAACACGCTGATCGTAGCGGCGTATTTCCTTAATCATTGTAATTCCGTCCATTTTGGGCATCATAATGTCAACCAGCATCAGGTCAAATTTTTGTGATTTGAATGTTGCGAGTCCTTCTTCGCCATTGGAGCAAAGTACAACTTCATACTTGTTTATTTCAAGAATGTCGCGTACAAGTGTACTTAAAGTACGGTCGTCTTCGACCAAAAGAATTCTGCCTTTTTTCTTTTCCATAGTTGTTATTTTTCTTGGTTGTTTAATTCAAACTGAAACAATATTTCGAAAGTAGCACCTTTCCCAACGCTACTATGTACCGCGATATCTGCACCCATTTGTTTGAGAATTGTTTTGACATAGTAAAGCCCGATTCCGTGTCCTTTTATATCGTGCTTGTTTATCGGGGTTACCCGGTAAAACCGATTAAAAATCAACTTCTGATGCGATTTGGCAATGCCCAGTCCGTCATCACTCACGAGTATCTGCACTCCTGATTCAATCGATCTTGTAGAAATGGTAACCTTGACTTTGTCACCGCCATATTTGAAAGCATTATCGATCAGGTTTGTAATCACATTCTCGAAATGAGCCAAATCAGCATAAATAAAATCATTGTCTGCTTTCAGATCTGTCAACAGCCTATCCTGATAATCGCTGCGAACCAACAAATAATGGTTTACCATCTTCTGTAAAACTTCATTTGCGTTGATGTATGTGAAACGAAGCATAATCTGTCCTTCTTCCAACAGTACCACGTTTTGAAACTGTTCTGTCTGACGCTGGAGTCGCTTGATTTCATACTGAATGAGCTCCGCATATCGGTGAACGCGATCCGGCTGCCGGGCGACATCTTCATGCACCAGCATTTCAGCGGCAAGCTTTATACTTGCAATGGGTGTCTTGAATTCATGCGCAATGTTGTTGATGGTTTTAACCCTGGTATTGGCTTCCTGCTTCGCTTTTTGAATGGCTCGCATCAAGATGAGTGCTATTATTGCAATTACAACAAAACCAAGCATCGACATCAGCCACCATAAATTCATATGCGACAAATTCAGACGATATCCGATGCTCCCAGGGGGAATAATACTCACCATCATCGCAGGTTTGTTTTTTTCATAATAAAATCCCCGGCTGAAATCGCTGTTCATTGCGTCCTCATCTGTAATGTCAGGATTTGATTTGAATAAAATCTTATTTCCTCTGTATATGGAATATTCAAGGTCTTCGAAGAGAATAATACTTTCAAATTCAGCATTCAAAGCGCTGTCAATCATTGAGCGCATAACTTCGAAACTGGGCTTTTTTCCACCTCTGGTTTCAATCCGGTTAATTTCCTGATTGAAATCGTGACTTGATTTGGCAAGTGACAGTTGAATCAGGGTATATCCGGCCTGCCTGATAACCTTTTGAGAATATGATGTCCAAATAATTTGTCCCACAACGACGGCTATCATTGCTGAAATTGATATATATATAAGAAATTTATATATTTTTGTGGACATTCTGTAGGTTTCGAGTGTTAAAATTAACTCGAATATATACATAGTGGTGTTAAATTAGTATTAAATGTTAAAATATTTTTTTCATGACCTCAAAAGTGCAATACGTAGGTGAATTAAGAACTGTTTGTGAACATTCAGCTTCTTCTTCGCAAATCGAGACAGATGCTCCGGTTGACAATCATGGAAAGGGGGAGAAATTTTCACCTACCGACCTGTTAGCCACGTCGTTGGCATCGTGTATGCTCACTGTTATGGGACTGGCCGGCCAAACCATTGGGTTCTCAATTGACGGAGCCACCGCTTCCGTTGAAAAATTTATGGGAACTGATCCTCGCAGAATAGTAAAAATCAGAATAATAATTGATTTCCCGGGTATTGAATATTCCGAAAAGGAAAAGCAGATAATTCGCCATGCCGCCAGAATGTGTCCGGTCGGACAAAGTTTGCATCATGATATCGAGCAGGAAATTATTTTTAATTTTGAGGAAAAATAATGCAATGCTGCAAACCGGACTTTCCTACTCACTTGAGAAAATAACAACTTCTGCCGACTCTGCCACCACTTATGGTTCGGGAATGGTCGATGTGCTTGCCACTCCAGCCATGATTGGATTTATGGAAAAGACCTGTCTGGAACTGGCGTTGGATCACCTTGAACCCGGATTTAGTACAGTAGGCACCGCGGTGGATATAAAACATCTCAAAGCTACCCAAATTGGTATGAAAATTAATTGCATAGCAGCCTTGACTGAAATAAATGGAAAAATGCTGAAGTTTTGGGTCGAAGTTTTTGATGAACAAGGCAAAGCCGGCGAAGGTTTTCATACACGGGCCATCATCAATGTTGAAAAATTTATGGCTAAGTTGAAATGAAAAATCTTCTGATTGTTATATCCCTTTTACTCATTTTCGTCAAAGCCGGTGCGCAGTCTGACTCCTCAAAGGTTTATCCCGACTTTCGCTTCAACGATGGCATCTACCTCACATTCGACGATTTCAAAAACAACCGGCCTGCTTATTCTGGTTTCGAAGTAAAACACAAAGCCGGAGAAACTTTTTTATATAGAGTTTGTGCCGATTCTTCAACCACCTATGATTGTGAAGTGAAGCAGCCATGGGGCTATTGTCTCAACAAAAGCGTTTTCATTCATCAGGGCTATGGCAACAATTATTTCAGACTACAGGTAGTCGGCGCACTCATTCATTATTTTGTATTGGAAATGCAATACTTTGATCCGGGATTTAACGATCCGTTCAATCCATATTCCACCACTCCGAACCGAAGGATCACCAACAGAGAACTCGTTATGGAATGGAATACCGGGCGACGCTTCGAATTCTGCTATAAAAACTTCAAAATTTACTTGCAGGAAAACGACCCCGAACTGCTGCAACAACTGGAATCGTCAAAGAAAAAAAGAAAGATGATCTACTTTTTTCTTTTAAAATACAACGAAAAGCATCCGGTCTTTACAAATTCCAATAATTACTAGCCGGGATCCAAAGTTTTCACACATTTTTTATACACCTTTTCCGTTTTAAATTGTCTTGATATTTGTAATTACAAAAGAGGAAGTACTATGAAAACAAATAACGAAGACAAACTACACAATCTTGAAAAGGCCTGGACTGCGCGCCAGATTTCGGAAAGCGATTATTTAATGTGGAAAAAAGTGTATTCAGGAAATAATACAAATTCTGCCACTGAGAGAAAAACTACCCGTAAAAGCAGGAAAAATTAAGAAGTCATCTTAAATCGCTTTTCTCATTTTTTTTGCATCCCAGGATAATCAAATTGAAATAATTATTTCAGATCTTCAGTCCAACCTCTCCGCGTCACTGAAGGTGACCTGAGTGTTGCACTCTTTGAGACCAACTTCTCTGCGTCGCTGAAGGCGACCTGACGGCTTGCAGTCTCGGAGACCAACCTCTCTGCGTCGCAGAATGCGACCTGAGTGCGTTGGGCTCCTGAACAATTCCACAACGCAGAGAGCTCGCTTCACGTGAAACAGCTTGTCACGTTTCACGTGATGACACAGCCGCGAGGCACTCAGGTTGCGGAATTGCTGTAAAACTTGAATTACTTTTACTTTCAATGTATGATTTAAATCACATATTATTATTTTATGACCTTAATAAATTTCGGACCTTTGCAATAATCAAATTTATTGAATCATGGAAGTAACATTCGACGGCGGAAAAGTGATTTCCGCTCACATCAACGGACACATCATCAGAACTGACCAACCTGTTGCAGCCGGTGGACAGAACAGCGCCCCCACACCGTTTGAACTATTTCTTGCATCACTTGGAACCTGCGCCGGTATTTATGTGAAGTCTTTTTGCGACCAGCGTGGATTATCAGCCGAAGGAATAAAAATTATTCAGGATGCTGAATACGACATGCAAACCGGTATCCCGGCCAATATTACAATCGATATCCAGGTCCCGGCAGATTTTCCGGAGCAATATGTTACAGCGCTCATTCACGTTGCTGATTTATGCAAAGTGAAAAAAACCATTGCGGCTCAGCCTGAAATGAAAATAACTTCCTCAAGAATCTAATAATGAGGCACATTAATTCTTCAACGCTTTCGCCTGAAGAATGCATTGGAATTCAAATCAACGGACTGTCGCATTGCAAAACCATCCATTGCAAATGGCAAAACCTATCAGCCTGTCAGGGACTGAACATCATCATGACCGGAAGAAATTCGAAGGGATTTTTAATTGGTCCTGACGGACTTGCTGAAGAATCAACCGTTCAAAAAATTGAAAAAAACAAATAACAATAAAATGAAAATTGCAACTCCACTTACAAGTGATAATCAAATCGACGGACATTTTGGTCACTCAATAAACTTTAGGATTTTTGATATTTCGGAAAACAAAACAATATCCGAAACCTTTGATGTACAATCAACAGGTTGTGGCTGTAAATCGAGCATTGCTGGCGTTCTTGGGACACACGGCGTGAAAATAATGCTGGTTGGTGGCATTGGCGAAGGCGCCATTCATGTACTTGGTAATGTCGGAATTCAGGTAATCCGCGGTTGCTCAGGCAATGCTGAAGCAGCCGTGAAACAATATCTCGCAGGCAATCTCACCGATGGAGGCGACACTTGCAATGAGCATGAGCACGGCTCGTGCGGGCATTAGAAACGCAATGTACTCTTCGACCTCTCTGCGTCGCAAAGCGACCTGAGTGCGTTGAAGAATAGGCTTCTGCATGGCTGTTCACTGTCACGGATTACAAATCATGAGTGTTCGAAACACTGAAAACGATTAAATCATTTTTTGGATTTTTAATTTCAGACAGTTATCAACAAAATATGTTAATAATTCTGTT